>CAJBAP010000272.1 GCA_903950295.1 uncultured Rhodocyclaceae bacterium | reverse complement strand
ATGATGGTCCGCTTGAAGGTGTGAACATCGATCTGGCCAGCATCCCCGACGCCGTGCCACGCCCTGAACCGCTGCATCGCTTCGCCAATCGTCCCTATTCTGTGCTGGGTCGTGATTACACGCCATTGCAGTCAGCGGGAGTCTTCCGCCAAAGTGGCGTGGCGAGTTGGTATGGTCGCCGTTATCACGGGCAGAAAACTTCCAGCGGCGAACCTTATGACATGTTCGGCATGACGGCCGCACACCCGACCCTGCCGATTCCCTCCTATGTCCGTGTCACCCGCATGGATACCGGTAAGGCGGTGGTCGTGCGCGTCAATGATCGCGGCCCCTTCCTCCACAGTCGCGTCATCGACCTCTCCTACACGGCCGCCTGGAAGCTCGGCATTGTCGACAACGGCAGCGGCACCGTCCTGGTCGAAAGTGTACTGCCGGATGGCCAGGCGCCCGCAGTGCAGGCCGTCGAATCCATGCCGGCCATCGTCAGCGCGGACAACAAGCCCAGCGTACTTAATGACATTCAGGAACGCGGCGGCCACTACCTGCAACTCGGCGCTTTCGGCAGCCGCGACAATGCCGAATCGCTGAAAGCCAAACTGTCCCGTGACCTGGGTGATCTGGGCGACAAACTGCTGATCCGCAGTACCGGCAACATCCATCGCCTGCAACTCGGCCCTTGGGTGGATACAGCAGAAGCGCGACGCATTGCAGAACAACTGAAGCTCGCCTTCGACCTGCCGAGCGTCCTGGTCAAATAGGCGCACCCTGGCCGCACGGTATAATTTTCCACCCTATCCTTCTCCGGTATTTCCCCGTCCCCATGCCATTTCTGCCCTTTATTTTGGCGCTGTTGAGTCTTTTCTCCAACCTTGCCCATGCCGACGAGCCGCCGCCCGCGCTCGCCGCCCGTGCCTGGATTCTCATCGACCACACCAGCGGGCAGGTACTGGCTGCGCAGAACCCCGATCAGAAGGTCGAGCCCGCTTCGCTCACCAAGATGATGACGTCCTACCTCGTCTATGCCGCCTTGAAGGATGGCAAGTTGAAGCGCGACCAAGTTGTGCCGGTATCGGAAAAAGCCTGGAAAACGCAAGGTTCGCGCATGTTCATCGACCTGAAGATACCGGTAACAGTCGATGAACTGCTGCGCGGCATGGTCATCCAGTCGGGCAACGATGCGAGCATCGCGCTGGCCGAAGCCACCGCCGGCAGCGAGGAAGCCTTCGCCAGCCTGATGAACGCCGAGGCGCGGCGCCTCGGTCTTGCCAACACCCATTTCGTCAATTCCACCGGCCTGCCCGACCCGGCGCACATGACCAGCGCCGAAGATCTCGCGCGCCTGACAACCGCCCTGATCCGTGATTTCCCGGAAGACTACAAGCTCTACGCGGTCAAGGACTACACCTATAACAAGATCAAACAACCCAATCGCAACCGCCTGCTGTGGAGCAACCCGACCATCGATGGCGTGAAGACCGGCCACACGGAAACGGCGGGGTACTGCCTGGTCGCCTCGCAGAACGATGGCGCACGGCGTCTCACCACCGTGGTGCTCGGTACCGCCTCGGACAATGCGCGCGTGCAGGAGACACTGGCACTGCTGCACTATGGTTTCCGCGCCTACGAAGCGGTAAAGGTCTACGACAAGGGGCAGGCCCTGACGCAGCTGAAAATCTACAAAGGCGCTCAAGCTACCGTCGGCGCCGGCTTTGCCGAGAATCTCGTCCTCTCCTTGCCCAGGGGTGTGGCGAGTAACAGCGAGCGACTCAAGGTTGAAATCGCCAGCCGTCAGCCTCTCCTCGCGCCGGTACGCCAGGGTGACGCCATCGCCACGCTGCGCCTGATGCTGGATGGCAAGCCGTATGGTGAGTACCCACTCATCGCGCTGGCCGAAGTACCGGTCGCCGGCATTTTCGGCCGTGCCTGGGATAGCCTCCGGCTCTGGTTCAAATGACCTGCGTTTACCTCAATGGCGAGTTTCTGCCCATCGCTGCGGCACGCGTCTCGCCGATGGATCGCGGCTTTCTCTTCGGTGACGGCGTCTATGAGGTAATCCCTGTCTATTCGCGGCGGCCCTTCCGTCTGGCCGAGCACCTCGCCCGACTGCAAAACAGCCTCGATGCCATTCGCCTCGCCAACCCGCTGACGCCGGAAGCCTGGCGCGCGGTGGTTGAGCGTCTCGTTGCCGAGGCGGAATGGAATGACCAGTCGATACTGCTGCAAGTCACCCGCGGACCAATGGCGGTGCGCAACCACGCCTTCCCGGCCGAAGTGACACCCACCGTGTTCTGCCTCGTCGAGCCTCTGTACACGCCGCCCGCCACACTGCGCGAAAAAGGCATCAGTGCCATTTCTACCGCCGACACCCGCTGGCTGCGCTGCAACGTCAAAGCCACCTCACTGCTGGCCAATTGCCTGCTGCGCCAGATGGCGATGGATGCCGGCTGCGCCGAGACGATCCTGTTCCGCGATGGCATCCTTTCCGAAGGGGCGGCCTCCAACATCTTCGTCGTCAAGAACGGTGTGCTGCTCGCCCCGCAAAAGAACCACCTGATGCTCACCGGCATCACCTACGATGTCGTACTCGAACTCGCCGCCGCGCACGGTCTGCCCACCGAGGTGCGCGACATCAACGATGCCGAAGTACGCACCGCCGACGAACTCTGGATGACCTCCTCGACCAAGGAGGTGCTGCCTATCGTCGAACTTGACGGCAAAAAAGTCGGCGCTGGCGGGACGGCATCAGCCGGCTCGCCGCGTAACATGGGGACGGCAGGATTGCCAGGTCCGGTCTTCAAACAGATGTATGGCTGGTACCAGGACTTCAAACGGACGGTGATGCACGGTGCCGCAAGCTGACACCCTGCTCGAATTTCCTTGTGATTTTCCGCTCAAGATCATGGGCGCTACGCGTGACGGTTTCGCCCAAGCCATTGTCGAAGTCGTGCTACGCCATGCTCCTGACTTCGATGCCGCCAACGTCGAGATGCGGCCCTCGAAAGCCGGCAACTATCTCTCGCTCACCTGCACCATCCGCGCCACGTCGAAGCCGCAACTCGATGCGCTGTATCGCGAACTGACAGCACACCCATGGGTGAAGATCGTTTTGTAGTTCGCACACTCGGCCGGGTGGCATACGAGCCGACCTGGCGGAGGATGCAGGAATTCACCGCGCAACGTACTGCGGACACGCCCGACGAACTCTGGCTCTGCGAACACCCGCCCGTCTTCACGCAAGGCCTCGCCGGCAAGCCGGAACACCTGCTGCACGACATCGGCGTGCCCGTCGTCAAGATCGACCGTGGTGGCCAGATCACTTACCACGGCCCCGGCCAGATCGTCTGCTACCTGCTGCTCGACCTGAAACGGCGCGGCTTGACGATCAAGGGGCTGGTCAATCGCATGGAGCAGGCCGTCATCGACCTGCTGGCCGAATACGATGTAACGGCCGAACGCCGCGCCGGCGCACCCGGCGTCTATGTCGGCGGCGCGAAGATCGCCGCGTTAGGACTCAAGGTGAAGAACGGCTGCTGCTATCACGGCCTCGCGCTCAATGTCGCGATGAATCTCGCGCCCTTCGCTGCGATCAATCCCTGCGGTTATGCGGGTCTGGCGGTCACGCAACTCACCGCTTTCAGCCCTGATGCTGATATAGAAACGGTTGGCGCCAGGCTGATAGATCACCTCGGAAATAACCTGTAAGCCGCCAGTTACTCCCGATCTGGATTTGTTGGACAATGCGGAACTTGCTCACAAATATCATAATGAGCCAAACCGCCCGCTGGTCCTGAGCATGTCAATTCCTTTCTTCGATCATCCCATCCTGAACTCCCCGTATGACCGGCCTTTGCGTCATTGGGAACTCGATGAGACTGGGCAGCCCACACAAAAGATCGAGGAATCCCGCAGGCGTGCGCAGTTCATCACGCCGATCCCCAAGCCCAAGAAGCGCAAGAGTTCGCCCAAGCAGGAAGGTTTCGTCTTCGACGACGGCAAGATGCGTATCAAGGTGAGTGGCGTCGATGTGTTCAAGCCGCAGACCGGCGAAGTCGTCAGCCACGGCGCCGATGGCATCGCCTGCTGGTTCATCGACACCGACTACAACGAAGAAAGCTTCTTCGTCCGTCACGCCTATTTCCTCGGCGCCAACGACCCCTACAGCGCACTGAAGACCACGCTGAAGGCCGAGATCGATCAGGAAGCATGGGCAACCCTGAACAGCGACACCTCGCGCCCGTTCGAAAAGCCGAAGTCCGGGCGCATCGCAGTGAAGGTCATCAATCACCTTGGGGACGGGGTGATGAAGGTGTTTCGGGTGGTGTGATGACCGAACCCCAACAATTCCTGATCTACCGAAGCGAAGACGGCTCCACCCGCATCGACGTGATGCTGGAGGCGGAAACCCTTTGGCTGAACCAGAAGCAGTTGACCGAGTTGTTCGGCAAGGCCAAGGGGACGGTCAGCGAGCACATCAAGCACATCTTTGAGGATGGTGAGTTAAGCCCTGCGGCAACTGTTCGGTTATTCCGAACAGTTCAACCCGAGGGTGGGCGTGACGTGACCCGCGAAGTTGAACACTACAACCTGGACATGGTGCTGGCCTTGGGCTTCCGGGTGCGTAGCCCGCTTGGCGTGCGCTTCCGCCAATGGGCCAACGACAAGCTAAAGGAATATATCGTCAAGGGTTTTGTACTGGACGACGCGCGCTTGAAGAACCCCGGCAAGGGGCGGGATTACTTCGACGAGCTGGCCCGCCGCCTGCAAGATATCCGCACCAGCGAGCGGCGCTTTTACCAGAAGATCACCGACATCTACGCGACCAGCGTGGATTACGACGCCAGTCATGCGCTTACCCAGGAATTTTTCGCCACGGTGCAGAACAAGGTGCACTACGCGATTCACGGCCAGACTGCCGCCGAGCTGATCGCCGCCCGTGCCGACAGCAGCCAGCCGAACATGGGCTTAAGCACATGGGAAGGTGCGCGCATCCGCAAGGCCGATGTGAGCGTCGCCAAGAATTACCTGAATGAGGAAGAACTGCGCGCCCTCAATAATCTGGCTGAGCAATATCTGATTTTTGCCGAAGGGCAGGCGGCACGGCGGATCGTCATGACCATGCAGGACTGGATCAGCAAACTGGAAGGTTTCTTGACCCTGAACGACCGCGAGATTTTGCGGGGCGCCGGCAAGATGTCGGCTGAGCTGGCCAAGTCTCACGCAGAACAGGAGTTCGGCAAGTTCCGGGTATTGGACGACCAGCGCTTCGAGTCGGACTTCGACCGCATGGCAGTCACACAACTGTCGGCCTTCGCCCCTGCTGCCGACATGGAATCGGTTGGCGCTAAACTCGTCGCTCAACTACAGGAAAAGCTATGAGCGAGAAACAGAAGGGCGAAGCCAAGACCGCCAGAATCCCGATCAAGGTCGTCCCCGCCACGCCACTGAAGAAGCCCGACTGGATCCGCGTCAAGGCCGGCAATTCAGCTGCGCGCTTCGGCGAGGTCAAGGCCATCCTGCGTGACCACGGCCTGCATACCGTCTGCGAGGAAGCCACCTGTCCCAACATCGGCGAATGCTTCGGCAAGGGCACGGCCACCTTCATGATTCTCGGCGACCTGTGCACGCGGCGCTGCCCCTTCTGTGACGTCGGCCACGGCGTACCACTACCGCCCGACCCGGCCGAGCCGGGAAAGCTCGCGCAGACTATCGCCGCGATGAAACTCAAGTATGTCGTGATTACCAGCGTCGATCGCGACGACCTGCGCGACGGCGGCGCACAACATTTTGCCGACTGTATCCGCGCCATTCGCACCGCCTCGCCGGCCACCGTCATCGAAATCCTCGTGCCGGATTTTCGCGGCCGGCTCGATATCGCCCTCGACATCCTCGCCGCCACGCCGCCCGACGTGATGAACCACAACCTCGAAACCGTGCCACGCCTCTACAAGCAGGCTCGCCCCGGTGCCGACTACGCGCATTCGCTGAAGCTGCTACAGGATTTTCGGCAGCGCCAGCCGACCATCCCGACCAAGTCCGGCCTGATGGTCGGCCTCGGTGAAACCGATGAAGAAATCCTCGCGGTGATGCGCGACCTGCGCGCTCACGCGGTCGAAATGCTCACCATCGGCCAGTACCTCGCCCCGTCAGGCCATCACCTGCCAGTGACGCGTTATGTGCATCCGGACATCTTCGTTATGTATGCCGCCGAAGCAGAAACAATGGGCTTCACCCACTGCGCCAGCGCCCCACTGGTGCGCTCGAGTTACCACGCCGACCAGCAAGCGCACGGGGCCGGGGTGGTTTAAACTGGCGCCATGAAAACACCTACCCTCCATCGTTTGATGCTCGGCCTGCTGGCCGGGCTGTGGTTCGCCGGGAGCGCCCAAGCGCTATCGCTGGCGGATGTCTCCAACCAGGATGCCGGCGGCGGCCTCAAGGAAGCCCTGACGCAGGGCGCCGGCAAGGCCGTCGACCTGCTCGGCAAGAGCGATGGCTTCCTCGGCAATCCGAAGGTGAAGATTCCCCTGCCGGAAAGCATGCAGAAGGTCGAAAGCCTGATGCGCGGCTTGGGCATGGGCAAGCAAGCCGACGAGTTGATCACCACCATGAACCGCGCCGCTGAAGCGGCCGTGCCCGAGGCGAAAACCCTGCTGGTTAATGCCGTGAAGCAGATGAGCGTCGAGGATGCCAAGGGCATCCTCACCGGTGGCGACGATTCCGGCACGCAGTATTTCAAGCGCAAGACCGCCGAACCGCTGGGCCAGAAATTCCTGCCCATCGTCAAGCAGGCGATCGAAAAGGTGAATCTGGCCAAGAGCTATGAAAAGTTTGCCAAGAAGGGGGCTCAGTTCGGGCTGGTGAAGGAAAAAGATACCCATCTTGAAAACTACGTGACCGAAAAAGCGCTCGATGGTCTCTTCCTGATGATCGCCGAAGAAGAAAAAGCCATCCGTACCAATCCGCTGGGGGCGGCCGGCAACCTCGCACAAAAAGTATTTGGGGCACTCCGTTAACCATGAAACTCGATTTGCGCAAGATCTACCGTTTCGATCCCATCGAACGCCAGCCGGATGGCTCCCTCCCCAAGGGGGGTGACGTCTATTACGAATGTGGCAGCTGCAAGGATGTGGTCAGCTCCGTTTCCCACATCAAGGCGGCTTGTGGCTGCGGCAACCTCACGGGTGGTGGCGGTAGCACTGAAATCAAAATGCCCGACCAGGTCACTCCTTTGCGCGGCAAACTGAAGTAAGCGGTGCATGGATTAAACCCGCCGCAGCGGGAGGCGGTGCGCTATCTGGATGGGCCACTACTTGTCCTGGCCGGGGCCGGCAGCGGCAAGACGCGCGTCATCACGCAAAAAATTGCCTATCTGATCGGCGAATGCGGCATGGCGCCGCAGCATGTCACGGCCATTACCTTCACCAACAAGGCCGCACGCGAGATGCGCGAGCGCGCCGGCAAGCTCGTCGGTAACCGTGCGGAAGGCCTGACCATCAGCACCTTCCACGCGCTGGGTGCGAAATTGCTGCGCCAGGAAGCGCGTGCCATCGGTCTGAAGCCGAGTTTCTCGATTCTCGATGCGAGCGACACGACCGCGCTATTCCAGGAACTGCTGAAGGATGTCGACAAGGGACGGGTGAAACTGATCCAGCAACGCATCTCGCTGTGGAAAAACGCACTGCTCAACCCGGAAGAGGCACTGGCGCAGGCCGAGGATGACCTCGCCACTGGCGCGGCACGCGTCTATGCGGAATATGAGCGGATGCTCAAGGCCTATCAGGCGGTCGATTTCGACGATCTTATCCGCCTGCCGGTAACGCTGCTCGAAGCGCATGAAGACATCGCCCAGCGCTGGAAGAACCGCATCCATCACCTGCTGGTGGACGAATATCAGGACACCAACCGCTGCCAGAACCGGTTGCTGCGCCTTCTGACCGGGCCACTCGCCGCCTTCACGGCGGTGGGTGACGACGACCAGTCAATCTACGCGTGGCGCGGTGCCGATATCGAAAACCTGCGCCAGTTGCAAACCGATTTCCCCACGCTCAAGGTCATCAAGCTCGAGCAAAATTACCGCTCGACGACGCGCATTCTCAAGGCCGCCAACAGCGTGATCCGCCACAACCCCAAGCTGTTCGACAAGCGCCTGTGGTCGGACAAGGGGCATGGCGATGCCATTCGCGTCATGGCCTGCCGCGACGGCGAGCACGAGGCTGAGTGGGTTGTGACGCGGCTGCTGGCGCACAAGTTCGAGATGCGGGGGCAGGGCCACTGGCGCGACTACGCCATCTTGTATCGCGGCAATTTTCAGGCACGGGTATTTGAGCAACAGTTGCGTGCCCACAAGGTGCCCTACGTGCTCTCGGGCGGGCAGTCGTTTTTCGATCGCAGCGAGATCAAGGATGTCACCAGCTACCTGCGCCTGCTGTCCAACCAGGACGACGACCCCGCCTTCATCCGCGCCGCGACTACGCCGAAGCGGGGCATCGGCGGCACGACGCTGGAAGCGCTGGGCCACGCCGCCGGCCGCCGCCATATCAGTTTGTTCGCCGCCGTCTTTGCGGCCGGCGTGGAATCGGAAATCAAGGCGCCACAGCTGGCTGCGCTACGCGAGTTCGGCAATTTCATCAACCGCATGGAGTGGCGCGCGGCGCGCGAGCCAGCGGGTGCGCTACTCGAAGACCTGCTCAAAGCCATCGGCTACGAGGCCAGCCTGTTTGAAACGCTGGAGCCAAACGAAGCGGCAACACGCTGGGGCAACGTGCGCGACTTCACTGGCTGGCTGGCCACCAAGGCAGAGGAAGAAAAAAAGACCTTGCTGGAACTGGCGCAGACGATTGCACTCATCACCATGCTGGACAAGCAGGATGAGAATCTCGATGCCGTCCAACTCGCCACCCTGCACGCCGCCAAGGGCCTGGAGTTTCGCCACGTCCATCTGGTCGGTGTCGAGGAAGGCAGTCTGCCGCATCGCGAATCGATCGACAGTGGCAACATCGAGGAGGAGCGGCGCCTGATGTATGTGGGCATCACGCGCGCCCAGATGAGCCTCTGCATCAGTTGGTGCGCCCGCCGCAAGCAGGGCAAGGAACATCTCGAGCGCAGTATTTCACGCTTCATCGACGAAATGGAAGGTGGAGACGCCGGTAGCGGCGATATCAAGCGCGAGGGCCAGGGTGCCGTCTCGCTAGCGCCGACTTTTGACCGCTCCGCCGGCAATGCCAAGCTCGCCAACTTCAAGGCCCTGCTCGGCAAGAAACCTGGGTAGTCTCTACTCTGGCTTGACCTCGTCGCGATCCAGAATCGCCTGCGCAGCTATGACGAGCGCGGCCTGGCGCTCTTCGTTCAGGCCATTCATGTGGCTGGCAAGCCATTCCAGGCTGGCGTGCTGAACCAGTCGCTTCGCCTGCGCCAGATCATCCGGCAGAGCGGGATTGTCGGCACCCGAGGCGAGATGGCGCGAAGTGTCGAGATAGAGTTTGCAGAGGTTGGCGCGCACGTTGTCCATGCCGCGAATGAGTTGCACGAGGAGCGGCGGCAACGCCCAGGCCGTGGCGCACTTCAGGGAAAGATCGCGAAAGTGGAAGCCGCATGCCAGTTCCTGTGCTTCGGCTGAACGGTGGGCGTGACCGCTGGCCAGCGCATCTTCTGCCGCCTGCGGTAATTCTGGCGCGAAATTCCACAGCAGCAACTCGCCAATCTCGGCCAGTAAAGCCGCCATCGCGACCTCTTCCGGTGCGATGTCTGCGCGCGCCTTGCCCCACATCTGGGCAATCTGACTCGCCATTACAGCGCGGCCGTCGCAGGTCGCCAGGCCGGCGCGTGTGAAATCGGCCTCCGGACTATCCAGGACAAGGTTGCGGAACACCTTGACACCCAGTTGCATCACTGCGCCTAAAGGTGTTGTGGTGTCATGGCCCAGATGATGGCTACGCCGGCTTTCCGCCTCGCGCAGGAGACGCAGGCACAGGTAGGGATCGCCGATTACCAGCGCCGTCAGATCAGCGGCTGAAAGCGTATCCCCCTCGACTTCTTCGAGCGCGCGCAGCAGCAACTTGCTGCGCGGCATGCAGGGAATCACCTGCGACGTCAAAAACGCCGCCCATTGATCTACACCCCAGCGCTTTTGGTAGTCAGTCAGCATGGCCGCTCCAGTAAGCCGTTGGCGGAAATATCGGCCGAGCCGGCAAAAACTTGAACTAAAAGTCGGCGCTGGCGGGACGGCATCAGAGCGTGCTCAGTGCGGCGATGCGCGCTGCCTGGATGCGGGAGGGAATCTGTTCGGGCTCCTCGCAGGATTGGGCAATCGCAGCGGCATTGACGACCTGTACCACCGCCAAAGCCTGCCGCCAGAGCGTAGCCTCAACATATTCCTTTTCCGTAAATCCCAGCCGCCCGCGATAGTCTGCTGCGCAGGCACCCAGCACTTCCTCGAAGCGCGCCGGCCGCCGCAATGCATCGCAGCGCTCGAGAATCTTCAGCTTGGTCTCCGGCCGCAGTTCGGCGATACGCCCGATGTCGCCATGAAAACGCGCCACCAGTCGGGCTATGTCACGGCAATCGGCCGGCACACGCAGACGCTCGCACAGCGGCTCCAGCAACGCAGCGCTTTTCAACTCGTGGCCGATATGGCGCGGCAGAATGTCGGCGGGGGTCTCGCCCTTGCCGAGATCGTGCGTCAATGCAGCAAAGCGCGCCGGCAGCGACAGGCCGAGGCGTGCCGCCATGTCGATCACCATCATCACATGCACGCCGGTATCGATCTCGGGATGATAGTCGGCACGCTGCGGCACGCCCCAGAGTCGATCCAGCTCCGGTAGCAATCGAGCGAGTGCGCCACAGGCACGCAGGGTCTCGAACATGCGCGACGGCTGCTCTTCCATCAGCCCTTTGGCAAGTTCCTGCCAGACGCGCTCGGCGACCAGCGCATCGACTTCACCGTTTGCCACCATCTGGCGCATGAGTTCCAACGTTTCAGGTGCCACCGAGAAGTCAGTGAAGCGTGCCGAAAAACGTGCGAGCCGCAGAATGCGCACCGGGTCTTCGGCAAAGGCCGCTGACACATGGCGTAGAACCCGCGCCGCCAAGTCGCGTTGGCCACCATGGGGATCGATCAGCGCCTCGTCCGCCGAGCGCGCGATGGCATTGATCGTCAGGTCGCGACGGGCGAGATCCTCTTCGAGCGTAACGTCGGGTGAGGTGTGAAAGACGAAGCCGGCATAGCCCGGCGCAGTCTTGCGTTCGGTACGGGCCAGCGCATATTCCTCACGCGTCCTGGGATGGAGGAACACCGGAAAATCGCGTCCGACGGGTTTGAAACCCTCCGCCAGCATTTGTTCTGGTGTCGCGCCGACAACGACCCAGTCACGATCCTTGACGACCAGACCCAGCAGCTCGTCACGGATTGCGCCGCCGACGCAGTAGACCTGCATGCCTATGACGCGGGGCCGGCGAGATACTGCGGTGCGATGGCTTCCAGCGGCATGGCCTTGAGGCCAAACGGCAGTACGCAACCGGCGGGGCAGGTGCTGGGTACCGACATGGAGCGCACGTTGTCGCGCGTCATCGGGCCGTTGGGAACAAACTCCATGGCCCAAGCCTGCAGATACGACAAGCTGTGCGGCAGGCCAAGAATCGGGCGCGGATGACCACTGATCTTGCCGGTGTAGGCGACGAGCTCGCGAAGGGTATAGACGCGCGGGCCGCACAGCGGGTAGGTCTGGCCACGGCTTTCAGGATGAT
>CAJBAP010000271.1 GCA_903950295.1 uncultured Rhodocyclaceae bacterium | reverse complement strand
GCACCGCGGCCTTGAAAGCAGCTTCGGGAAATTCAAAAGTCGGCTCTGGCGAGACGGCAGGTGTATCGACCGGCAGTTGTACCGGGGCGCGCAGCTTGGCCAGCAGTTCCTTCAGGCGTGCCTGCGCCTGCTTCCAGGCACCGGGGAAACCCGGCTCGGCGTAAACGACCAAAGTCAGCTTGCCGGAGAGATTGTCGACGATGGCGATTTCTTCCGACAGCAACAGCAAAATGTCCGGAATGCCGAGTGCGTCGGTTTTATTTGTGTCCGCCAGTTTGGGTTCGACATAGCGCACCGTGTCGTAGCCGAAAGCGCCGACCAAGCCGCCGCAAAAGCGCGGCAAGCCGGGGAGATCCGGTACCTTGAAGCGTGCCATGAACTCCGAAATGTAGGACATCGGGTTGGTGTGCTCGCGTCGCTCGGCAACACGATTGCCGGTGAGCAAGAGGATCGTCGAACCCGATACGGAGATGCGCGTCGGCGTGGTCAGACCGATGAAGGAATAGCGGCCGAAGCGTTCGCCACCCTGGACCGATTCGAGCAGATAGGAGTGCGGACCTTCGGCGAGTTTCAGATAGATCGACAGGGGGGTATCGAGGTCGGCGAAGGTTTCGAGGGTGACCGGAATGCGGTTGTAACCCTCGAGGGTCAAGCGGTCAAATTCTGTTTCTTTCATGCTGGATCAAGGCCGTGGCTGCAAGGATGGATTCGACTATAGCATCGGCGGCGAGGCCTTGGACGTCCTGGCCTTCGTTGTAGCCATAGGGCACGAGGAATACCTTGCAGCCGGCAGCCTTGCCGGCCTTGAAGTCATGCACCGAATCACCGATCAGCAGCGTATCGGCAGGTGAGACATTCAGTCGTCCGCAAGCCCAGACCAGCGGCATCGGATCGGGCTTCGGCTTCGGCAACTGGTCGCCGCTGACGATGACGCTCATGTAGGGCGCGAGGCCCGTGCGCTCGAGCAGCGGTACGGTAAAAGCTTGAGCCTTGTTGGTGATGACGCCGAGCGGCAAGCCCATCGCCTTGAGTGCATCGAGGCCTGCCACGACGCCCGGGAAAGGCTTGGCGGCGCGACCGTTGAAGTGTTCATAGTGTTTCTTGAAACTGGTCAGGGCATCATCCGGTGGCGGAGCAGGATCATCCGCCGCTTCGAGTTTGCCGGCCAGCACGCGTTTCACCAGATTGGGAATGCCGCGCCCGACATAGGCGCGGATATCCTCGACAGCGACCGGCGGTCGGCCGAGATCGGCGAGCATGCCGTTGGCGGCGGCATGCAGGTCGAGCACGGTGTCGAGCAACGTGCCGTCGAGGTCCAGCAGTACTGCCTTGACAGCGATACTCATTGTTTAAACCTTTGCCAGTTCGGCGCGCATCTGACCAATGATTGTGTCGTAGCGGTTCGGGTCTTTCTCGTTGCGCTTGCTGAACACAGCGGAACCGGCGACGAAGGTATCCACGCCGGCACGGGCGACTTCGGCAATGTTCGCCGGGCCGACACCGCCGTCGATCTCGATCTCGACCTTGAGGCCGCGAGCGTCGATCATCTTGCGCACTGCACGTGCCTTGTCGAGCACGTAGGGAATGAATTTCTGACCGCCGAAGCCGGGGTTCACCGACATCAGCAACACCATGTCGAGCTTGTCGAGCGTGTATTCGAGAACGTCCAGCGGGGTGGCCGGGTTGAACACCAGGCCGGCCTTGCAGCCGCATTCCTTGATCAGGCCGATGGTACGGTCGACGTGCTCGGAGGATTCCGGGTGGAAGGTGATGTAGGTGGCACCGGCCTTGGCGAAATCGGGGATGATGCGATCGACCGGCTTGACCATCAGATGCACGTCGATGGGTGCGGTGACGCCATGCTTGCGCAGCGCTTCGCATACCAGCGGACCGATGGTCAGGTTGGGCACGTAGTGGTTGTCCATGACGTCGAAGTGGACGATATCGGCACCGGCGGCGAGCACGTTATCGACTTCCTCGCCCAATCTGGCGAAGTTGGCGGACAGGATGGACGGAGCGATGCGGTACGTCATGGGAGTGCCTCCTCGATGAATTAGAATGCCTTCGATTCTAGCGGTGCGCCTCATCAGGCCGGCTAAGAATTTCTGATGGAAGCTATAAGCAAGGATGCCGGAATGGCCGAATCGAAAAAATACGAAATCACAGTAGAAGTGGCGACGCAATACCTGCCGGATCAGTCCGATCCCGAGGCGGAGCGCTATTTCTTCGCCTATACGATTACCGTGACAAATAGTGGTTCGGTGGCCGCGCAGCTCATTTCACGCCACTGGGTCATCACCGACGCTGAAGGCAAGGTGGAAGAGGTGCGTGGCCTCGGCGTGGTCGGCCATCAGCCCTTGCTGAAGCCGGGCGAATCCTTTGAATACACCAGTGGCTGTCCGCTGGCGACGCCGGTCGGGACGATGAGTGGCAATTACCAGATGGTCGCCGAGGACGGCACGCGCTTCGAGGCGCTAGTCCCCGAGTTTGTCCTGGCGATGCCGCGCACCTTGCATTAGAAAAGTCGGCGCTGGCGGGACGGCGGGTAAGTGCCCATAAGCGACTGATGAAACATGCAATTAAGTAGGCAGCTTTATGTTCAGTAAGCAGCGTTCAAATATACCGATTCAGACACATTAGCTTCGTGCATAAGCGGTAATGTACGAGAAGCAGGTGCGCGCATCGTCGGCCAGATCGAAAAAACTTAACTTGCGGCGCTGCCATGGTGCAAATTCATAACCGATCATTTCTTTGTTAAGGTCACGCAGCACCATGCCCCAGTCCGCGAAGAGCCGGCTCCGGGCCGGGCCCTCAATGACGACACGCACATCTCGGTGCAGTGTATCGGCCTTGATACGGTCCATCAGGGCAAGAATCACATCCCGCTTGCCTTCCAGTATCTGCATGAAATAACCGTCCTGATACAGCAGACAGCCCGAGATGCCGGCAGAGCGGTTGCTCGACTGCGCCTGTTTTTGTAGGGTGTTGAGGTCGTCACTGGAGAGGCACTGCGTCGCCTGACTGACGTAGATCAGAAAGTGGAGCGGAGATGCCGTGCCGGGCGCATCCTCGTGCAATTCGCGGCCGACAGTCTCGATAAAAACTGATTCCGTCAGTGGGCGATGAAAATAATAGCCCTGGATGAAGTCACACCCATAGACGCACAGCTCGCGTTGTTGGGCGCCCGTCTCAACGCCTTCCGCCACGAGCTTTAATCCCAGGGCACGCCCCAGCCCAATCACGGCACGGA
Organism: uncultured Rhodocyclaceae bacterium; assembly: GCA_903950295.1. The sequence continues at coordinate 2,140 of CAJBAP010000271.1, read as the reverse complement.
TGATGGTGCGGCTCTCTTCGCTCTTGTCGATGCCATCCACGAAGGCGCGATCAATCTTCAGCACATTGACTGGTAGCCGCGTCAGTTGCGCCAGTGAAGAATAACCGGTGCCGAAATCATCTACCGCTACCCGCAAACCAAGATCAGCCAGCCGCCGCAGGATGCGCAGATTGGTTTCGACATCGGCCATCAGCGAGGTTTCGGTGATTTCCAGCAGCAAACGGGCCGGGTCGGCGCCGGTCTCGCGCAGGGTGGTGGCAAAATCGTCGGCCAGCGTTTCCTCATTCAGCTGCCGCACCGAGAGATTCACCGAGACATAGGGCGCGCTGTCACCCCAGCGCTGGCGCCAGTCGGCCTCGGCACGACAGGCTTGGCGGAAGACCCAGGCCCCGATGGGCACGATGGCACCGGTCATTTCGGCAATCGGGACGAATACGGCGGGCGAAACCTCGCCCTCGGGTGGATGCCAGCGCAAGAGCAATTCGGCGCCGAGAATACGACCGCTCTCGGCCGCGACGATGGGCTGAAAGCGTGGCGACAACTCGCTTCGTTCGATGGCCGAACGCAAGCCATTGGTGATGATCAGCCGCTGCCTGGCCTGATCCTGCAGGCTCTCGCTGAAGAATTGCCAGCCATCACGCCCCTTCTCCTTCACCGCATACATCGCCGTGTCGGCAAAGCGCAACAGATCGTCGGCGGCGTGAGTGCTGCCGCTGCCGATGGCAACGCCGATGCTGGCAGTAACAAATAATGACAGGCCGTTGAAATCGACCGGCTGGCGCAGGACATCGTTGATCCGCTCGGCCAGGATGGACATGGATGTCGGCTGTTCCACCTGTTCGCACAAAACCACAAACTCATCGCCGGCCAGACGGGCAACGGTATCACCCGGTCGCACCTGCTCGATCAGCCGGGCCGCCACCGACTTCAGCAGCACATCGCCGGCTTCGTGACCATGGGTATCGTTGATCAGCTTGAAACCATCGAGGTCGACGAACAACAGCGCCACGCTCAGGCCGCTGCGCCGCGAACGCTGCAAGGCATTGGCCAGCCGCTCGCGGATCAGCGCGCGGTTGGGCAGGCCGGTGAGCTGATCGTGGGTGGCACGACGCGTCAGTTCATCCTCGGCCTTCTTGCGTTCGGTGATGTCACGCATGGTGACCACCAGCAGCCATTCGTCGCCGTTCCTGAACTTGGCGATGGAGGCTTCGAGCGGAAAGAAACTGCCGTCCTTGCGATAGCCCATGACCTCGTTGCGCCCGGACATGCGCCGCTCGGTTTCCTCGCCTGCGACAAACCCGCGCAGCAGTTCGACATGCCGTTGCCGGAAATGGGGTGGCAACAGGAGGTGCACCGACATGCCGAGCAACTCTTCCTCCTGGTAGCCAAATACTAGGCAGGCGCTGTGGTTGGATTCGGTGATGATGCCCTCGGCATCGGTGGCCAGGATAGCCATGTCGGCAATCGACAATATCTGCTGCGCCGTCCCAACCTGGCGTCTGGCGGCACCAACTTCCGCCGCCAACCGGGCCGTAACGGCCGGCGTGGCAGGTGATTCGTGCAGGCGCGCGGCTTTGGCCTGTTCGCGATAACGTTCGGGAATCACGGGGGGATTGAGACCAAAGCTCTCGACGATGCTGAAGGTGCCGTCGGCATTGCAACGCGACAGGTAGTTATTGACGCTGGCGTGATGGGTGGCGGCATCCATTTCGACCACACCCTGTGGCCCGACGACACGCACTCTTTCCAGCGCACCGACCAGCGCCTCGGCCTCGGTTGTACCCGCCGCCTCCACCGCATTGGCGAAGGCGTGTACGCACAGGTAAGTGCCTTCACCAAAGTTTGTCAGCACGCCATTGCCGTGCGGCCAGATGCCATCGACCCCGGGTTGGCGCAGCAAGCGCTGTTGGTAGTGGCGGTTTTCCGGTGTTTCGAGCGACATGAAATAGGTGTTGCTCGAATAAAACCCTTCGCGCACCTGCGCCGGCAGACGGCTCACCATCATCTCGTCGTAATGCCCCATCACCACGGCCATGCGAGATTTCAGACCAAGTTCGGTGAAACGTGTCAGCAGGGTGATCTGGTCGCTGCCGGCAAAGTAAGGCACAAAGACGTCGGCGCCCGAACGGCCAAGCTGTGC
>CAJBAP010000270.1 GCA_903950295.1 uncultured Rhodocyclaceae bacterium | reverse complement strand
GTCACGCATATTCTGGAGAACCTGCTCGACCGCATCCGCAAAGGCGAACTCCCGCTGCGCAGTGAAATGGTCGATGTCTTCCTGGCCACTGCCGACGTCCTTAAGGAAATGCTTGCCGCGCACCGCGGAGCACCTGCCGTCGATCCAGTCAAAATCGCCACGGTGTGCCAACGATTGGAACAGCTAACCACGCCCACGAGCGTCGCCGAGATCGACCAAGGCTACGGCTTCTTCGATAGCGAGCCAGCCCTCGAAACAGCCGCCACCACCGAAACCGCCTACGGCTTTTTCAACGACACAGCACCCACCACCCAGCCAGTGAATGCCCAGGTCACCGACGTCGAGCCGGCCTATGGCCTGTTTGCCGACACGGCCCCTCCTCAGACATCAAACGTTTCTGAGGCCCCGGCAATCGCAGCGCCAGCAAACCCAATTTCGGTGACTGTCGCCACCAAGCCCGCCAGCCGTGAACCCCGCCCCACCCCGGCAGTCAGCACCGACACTTCAATACGCGTCGGCATCGACAAAGTCGACCACTTGATCAACCTCGTCGGCGAACTGGTGATCACCCAGGCGATGCTGGCACAGAGCGCACTGAACGTTGATCCAGTTGTCTTCGAGCGCCTGCACACCGGCCTCGCTCAGCTCGAGCGTAACACCCGCGATCTGCAGGAAACCGTAATGTCGATCCGCATGGTGCCGATGTCGGTAGTGTTCTCGCGATTCCCGCGCGTGGTCCGCGACCTGTCTAAAAAGCTCGGTAAGGAAGTTGACCTCAAGACCACGGGCGAAAGCACCGAACTCGACAAGGGTCTGATCGAACGCATCACCGATCCGCTCACCCACTTGATCCGCAACTCACTTGACCATGGCATCGAAATGCCTGAGGACCGTGCCGCCAAAGGCAAGCAGGCCAGCGGCACCATTACCCTGGCGGCTTATCAGCAAAGCGGCAATATCGTCATTGAGGTGGGTGACGACGGCGCCGGACTCAACCGTCAGAAAATTCTGACCAAAGCTCACGAGCGCGGCCTGGCTGTGCACGATGGCATGAGCGATCACGAGGTCTGGCAATTGATTTTCGAAGCCGGTTTCTCGACCGCCGAACAGGTCACTGAAGTCTCCGGCCGCGGCGTCGGCATGGATGTGGTCAAGCGCAACATTACCGCCATGGGCGGTCGCGTCGAGATCGATTCAGTCACCGGTGTCGGCACACGGATGACCGTGCGCCTGCCGCTGACCCTGGCCATTCTCGATGGCATGTCTGTCGCAGCAGGCAATGACACGTACATTATCCCACTGGGCTACGTGATCGAAAGCCTGCAGGGGGAAAAAGCGATGATCAAGAGTCTGTCCAACGTCGAGCGCCTGATTCAGGTTCGCGGCGAATACCTTCCGATCATCGCGCTTCACGAAGTATTCGGCATTCCCCAAGCCATCACCCGGCTCGAGCAAGGGATCATGGTCATCGTCGAGACCGACGGCACCAAGGCGGCACTGTTCATCGATGCGCTGGTCGGCCAGCATCAGGTAGTGATCAAGAGCCTCGAATCAAACTACCGCAAGGTAGCCGGTGTTGCCGGCGCCACCATCATGGGCGATGGTCGCGTAGCACTGATTCTTGACATTCCGACCCTTGTCCAACTGGCACGCCAAAGCACGCCACTACCCAAGGCCGCCTGACCCTCTACCACCGCATCGCCAACATCTCCTCAGGCAAAGGGAACAACATGGCAAACGCTACACAAAACGATGAACATGGCTTGGCGCAGGAATACCTGACCTTCACCCTCGGCCCCGAAGAATACGCCGTCGATATTCTCAAGGTGCAGGAAATCCGTGGCTACGAGAATCCGACCACTATTGCCAACTCGCCGGATTTCATAAAGGGCGTAATCAATCTGCGTGGCACCATCGTGCCGATCGTCGATATGCGCATCAAGTTTAATGTCGGCGCCGTTGAATACACCTCGTTCACCGTGGTGATCATCCTCAATATCGCCGGCCGCATCGTCGGGATAGTGGTCGATAGCGTGTCTGATGTGACCATGCTGCGCGCCGATCAGATTCGTCCGGCGCCGGAATTCGCGGCGACGGTGGAAACCAAGTACATCAATGGCCTGAGCACGCTGGGCGAGCGCATGTTGATTGTGGTGGATATCGAGCGGCTGATGATTTCCAGTGAGATGGCGCTGATCGATGACGTCGTGGCCGCCTGAAAGAATTCGTCAGAATTGGTGACGATTGGTTAGAGACGTAGAGAAAAGCCCAATTTATAGTTTGCCTCATTCAAACCAGCAACCCCAACCCAAAGGAGATACCATGAACCTCGCATTTCGCAATTTCGCATCCTCCGTCGTCATCGCTGCCACTCTGGCACTCACTGCAGTGTCCGCACAGGCATCCGACGAAACCCCGACCAAGCTGACTGGCGGCAAAGTGATTAGTGCTGAAGAAGGCAAAAAGACGCTCGACGCGGGCGGTGCAATGTTCGTCGATACCCGCGCCGTGCTGAACTTTGGCAAGGGTCATGTACCGGGTGCCGTCGCAATTGCCTACAAGGAAAAAAGCGAGAAGCTTGAAAATTTCGATGCATCTCAGGATCAGTTCGAACTGAGCAAGCTCCCCGCCGACAAAGCCAAGGCCGTAGTTTTCTACAGTGATGGCCCGGCCGGCTGGAAGTCCTACAAGGCCGCAGTACTGGCTATCAAAGCAGGTCACAAGAATGTCATGTACATGCGTGACGGCTTCGCCGGCTGGACCGCCAAGGGCTTCCCCAGCGAATCGTAAGACTCGGCGAAAACCTGCTTCCATATCTGAAATCCATTTTCTGGAGATTGACTCATGAACGGTGTTACCTTGCGTTCTCGCTTGTTGCTTGCCGCAGCCTTGACTGTTGCCGTGATGTTGGCAATGGCTGCCACCAGTTTTTTCGGACAGCGCGCAATCGAACGCAGCGCAGACACGTTGGTCAGAATGGGAGCAGGGAACGTCCTGCTGCAGAAACTGTTGCGTGGACTTAATGAAGTGATCGTGACCGAGGGCTCGTCCGCCTCGGTCAAGCTGACCCGCGATACGCTGACAGAAATTCCGCAACTGCTCAACGAGCTACAGCAGAGTGGCGTCACGCTCGGAGAAACCACCACTGCCTGGCAAAGCTTGCAGGACGATGTTGAAAAATTTCTCAAGCTCGGCAGATTCGGCACCTCTGAAGATGATGCCATGCTGGCTTTTGGCAAAATCAATACCCGTGCGGAAAAGGTTGTTGAGCAAATCGACAAACTACAGGTACAACTTGATGAAGAGGCGGTCAGGCTGACTGCTCGCGTGCATTGGATCGAAGGCTTGGTAGTTGCTATCGGTCTGGCGCTCATCGCCGCAGTCGGCGCATTTATTTACCGTGGAGTGTATGGGGCGATTGGCGGCGAACCTGCGCTGGTCGCCAGCATCGCCGAGCGGATTGCCTCCGGTGACCTGGGTACGGCGCTGCCGGAAACCAAAGGCCAACCGGTTGGCATCATGGCCGCCATGCAAACCATGCACCAAAATCTACGAATACGGCTTGAGGCCGATCGACGCACAGCCGACGAAATGCTACGGATCAAGATTGCATTGGACAACGTATCGACCGGCGTGATGATTGCTGATGCCGGACGCAAAATCATTTACGCCAATCATGCAGTCAAGCAGATGTTGAAAGCCGCTGAAAGCGATATCCGCAACGACCTGCCAAGCTTCAGCGCACAGGCATTGGAAGGCACCAATATGGATGTGTTCCATAACAATCCGCAGCACCAGGGCGCCATGCTGGCCAAACTCGGCACCACCACCGCCAACTTTATCCTCGGCGGCCATCACATGCGGGTAACTACGAGCCCCGTCATCAACGAGCAGGGCGAGCAACTTGGTGCAGTCACCGAATGGCTGGATCGCACCACCGAAGTTCATATCGAAGATGAAGTGGCAAACATTGTCAGTGCCGCCAGCATGGGCGACTTGTCACAGCGTCTCGATATGGCTGGCAAGAGCGGGTTCTTTGGCTCACTATCAGAAGGACTCAATCAATTACTCGACAATACCGATCAATCACTGCGTGCGACCTCAGCCGTACTTAGCCGTGTCGCCCAGGGGGATCTGACACAGACCATTGATGACAATTTCGGCGGGGTATTCGGCCAACTGCGTGACGACACAAACGCAACCATTGAGCGCCTGCGTGAAGTCATTGGCCAGATCCAGGAGTCGACCGAACTCATCAACACGGCGGCCAAGGAAATTGCGTCTGGCAACAGCGACCTGTCTGCGCGCACGGAAATGCAGGCATCAAGCCTTGAGGAAACCTCCAGTTCGATGGAGCAACTCAACTCAACCGTCAAGCAGAACGCCGAAAATGCCCAGCAGGCCAACGGCCTCGCACAAAACGCCAACGATGTGGCCACTCGCGGCGGCGACATGGTGAAACAAGTGGTGCATACCATGACCGGTATTGAGGAAAGCTCGAAGAAAATCGCCGATATTATTGGCGTCATCGACAGTATCGCTTTCCAGACCAATATCCTGGCGCTGAACGCGGCCGTCGAGGCGGCCAGAGCCGGCGAACAAGGCCGTGGTTTTGCGGTGGTGGCCACC
>CAJBAP010000269.1 GCA_903950295.1 uncultured Rhodocyclaceae bacterium | reverse complement strand
TGCAGGTAATCGTCATTATTGGCGGCACCCGCACCACGGTCGTGATTTCGGAGCGCAATGAGTGAGCACTTGATCAACCACGATGAAACCTTGACGGCCTACCGCACCGGCGATCTGACCGGTGCGGTGGCTGGTTTTCGTGCGGTCGCTGCGGTCACCCACAGCGACTATCTCAACGCGCTAACTCCGATTATTTGAGGTTCTTACGCATGTGCCGCATCTCGCAGCACTTCGGTCGCCCATTGGTTGAGGCTTTTTCCAGCCGCCTTAGCGGCGATCAAGGCCGAGCCATGTACTTCAGGCGGCACGCGCAGCATCAGTTTTCCGCTCGCCGGCTTGAGCGGCCCCGTGCCCAGCCTTGCGCAATCCTCAATATAAAAGTCGACGGCATGGTGAAAATCGTCCGTGAGTTGAGCAACGGTTTCGCCCTCGAAAGTAATGCTCACGCTCTCGGGCAATCCCAGCACCTTGCCCCAAAAAATTGCATCGCGGGCATCGAACTCCACGCGCGCCGCATAACCTTTGTACGTCAGATTGTTCATGGTTTCACTCCTTGTGCCTCAAGCCAGAGCCTGATTTCTTCGATCTGGTACTTTTTCGCGTCCTTGCCAGGATGCGGACGATGGGCATGTTTGACTGTATTGCCGAGATGCAGCGCCACTCGCGACCCCGCGCCCTCCACCACTTCACCCCCCAAAGCAAGCACGAGCGCTTCGATATCCAGAAATACCACCGTTGCCAATGTCGGTCGCGTAAAGATCGCCCGCAAGGTTTTCTCGTGTTTGTTTTTCATCGTTGATACGCTAACAAATGGTCCGGCAAAACGCAAGCGTTTTATGCTTGCATTTCACACCATCGCCTGCGGCGCCTCAACCAGCGCATCGTTTGACAGGCCGACCGATAATTGCGATCAACTGGGCCGGCAACCCCATCCATCCGAATGATCGCAACCGCTCATTGGCGACGGAACGGGTCGAGACCTGGCTGTCTTTGGCGCACATCGCCTGGATCAGTGTGCAAAAGGATCGGGGGACGAGTGCGGAATCCTGGGTTCAGCAAAGCGCGCTGCTCGATCTGGGCCGCGAGATTACCGCTGGATGCGCAACAGGGTCGATACGTCTTGGTATCCCTCGGTGACCTTATGGCGGCAAAAGGAATTGGGTGATTGGCAGTCTGTCTCAGACGAGATTGCTGTAGCACTTTGCCCACGCTACATCTGGCAGAATCTCCAGCCAGTGCGGCATCTTGGGGAAAGTGGTTGCTGATGGCCGCTTTCTTCTTCGAACTGATCATGTTTATGACAAGACGTTGATGATCGGCTTTTGAGAAAATTCAACTTTCGAAAGAACATTGAAATGACACCACGTTTTGTAGGCGTCGCGGGCTTGCCCCGCGCTGGTTCTACCTTGCTCACCCAACTGCTGGCCGAGCATCCGGAAATCCATTGTGAGGGACATAGTTCGCCGCTGTGTAATGCCTTGTTGTCCACGCGGCGCTTTATCAGCGATGACCAGTTTATGTTGTCGCAACTCGATGTGCAGTTCGACACGACTTATGCCCACCTCAAGGGGGCGATGCAGGGTTTCCTGCACGGATGGCATGCCGGAACGGACAAGCCGGTCGTGGTGGATAAAAACCGCGCCTGGCTGCACTGCATCGAGTTCCTGCTGCACTTGAATCCCGAGGCTAGGCTGGTAATTTCAATCCGCGAACTGGGACAGATTTATGGGTCGATCGAGGCCCGGCACCAGAAGACGATCTTGCTCGACTTTATTGACCACTTGGCGGATTACGATCGCTTCGGACGGGCCGATCAACTCTTTGCCAAGGACAAAGCTATTGGCGCACCGCTGTCATCCATTCAAGCAATTCAGGACTTGCCACAGTCAGTCAAGGATCGGCTGTACTTCGTCAAGTTCGAAGACCTGATAGCCAAGCCGATGGAAACGATGGCAGCAGTTTATAAATGGCTGGAAGTTGCACCACACAAGATTGACCCGAAGAAGCTGACGGTGCGCCCTCATGAAAGCGACAGCCATTACCGTCACAAGTATTTGCATCGGCAACAGAGCAAGATCGCCCCTCCCCTACAGCACGAGATTCCACCCCGCATCCAGAATCTCATCATGCAGGCCTGCGGCTGGTATTACGAGTGGTTCTATCCAGAGTTCGCCAAGCAAACTCAATGACAGACTGCCGTCCCGTCAGCGCCGACTTTTATCGATCACAATTTCGTGTAACGACTCATGAGAGCGATGTGGTGCGGGCCGTTGCTCTGATGCGACATGGCACGTGCGTCGTGCTTGAACTGACACCCTGCCAACTACAAGCAGAATAAGCAGATAGCAGATCAGGAACGGTGAGGCTGCGGATTCCAGCTGAACAACCGCCTCGCCAAACGATTCAGGCGGGTCAGCAGCGCCGGATGGAGATGGCGGGCTGTATGGCGGGAAACCGCCTGTACCGGATTCCACGAAAACAATAGAAACAAGCCCTCGCTGAGGTGAATCAGTGCTGACAGCAGCGTGGCTCCCATCAGTTGGCCATACAAGCGCATCTGCGCGGACATGAGTCCGTTGATACGTTGCATTTCTGCGGCACGGAGCCGGCGAGCGTGTTGTTCGATTGCAGTGATGTCGAGGGGTAGCATGATTGATTTCCTTTTTTAATATTGCGATGCAGCATCTGATGTTCGTAATGTAATTACTTATTTATTGGAATACAATTACCCATAACGGAACAACATTGATGAATATATTTCATCAATAAGCCTATGGATCGCACTGCGGAGATGACCGCCTTTGTTCTTGCCGTGGAAACCGGAGGGTTTTCTGCTGCGGCGCGAGAAATTGGCTTGACGCCCTCAGCTCTCTCGAAATTGGTGACTCGCCTCGAGGACCGACTCGGCGCCAGACTTCTGCACCGCACCACGCGTCGCCTGCAACTGACCGCCGAAGGCGAAGCCTTCTATGCGCGTGTTCGTCCCATTTTAAGTGCCATGGACGCAGCCGAAGCCGAGGTCACCCAGGCGGGAACCAGTCCGCGCGGCCTGCTCCGACTGCACTGCGGATCGGCATTCGGCACACACGAATTACCTTCAGCCCTCCCCCGCTTCCTGGAACGCTATCCCGCAGTCGAGATAGACCTCACCATCAGCGACCAACCGCCGGGCCCCCTCGAAGAGGGTATCGACCTGGCCATACGCAATGGCCCCCTCGACGAATCATCGATGGTGGCGCGGCGTATCTGCAATCTGGAGCGGGTAATCTGCGCCGCACCCAGCTACCTGGAGCGCCACGGCACGCCACGCACACCGGATGATCTGCAACGCCACAACTGCCTGTGGATCACCAGCCTGCCGGCCCTGCGCCGCTGGCCGTTCGATACCGATGATGGCATCCGTGTGGTGCAGATCAGCGGAAATATGGCGGCCAACAATGCCGAAACCGTACTGCAACTGGCGCTTGCCGGTGCCGGCATCACGCGCCTGACGGATGTTATCGTCAGCGACGCCATGCGCAGCGGTGCCCTGGTGCCCATCCTGACCGACTGGCATCACGTTGAAGCGGTACCGCTCTTCGCCACCTATCCCAGCAGTCGCAACCTGTCGCCGAAAGTGCGGGCGATGGTGGATTTTCTGGTGGAAGCCTTTGGCAACGCGCCCTGGCGCCAGTCCGAAACCTGTGACCTCAGTTTTTTGCCGTACTTGCCGCCAGCAGTTCCAGCATCTGAGTGACATTTTCCGGCTCGATGTCCATGCCGACATCCAGCCCCGGATTGACCGAAATGGCGAAGCCGGGCGCCATGCGCTCGACAATCCAGGAAAAATCGGCCAGCAAGCCACCACTGTAACCAGGCACCTGCGCCAGGAAGTCGTGGGAGCGATCCGGACTGGTGAAGAGAATCAGGATATTCACACCCTCATCATCCTGAATCACCAGCGGTGTGGCCTTGGTGGTGAATTGAAACCCCTGGATACCACTGTCCTTGTCATCCTTGATGGGAATGTAGATCTGCTCGGTCATCAGTTCGCGCATGAAATCGTCGCTCGACATTACGCCATTCATCGCGTCCAGCAACTTCTTTTCAAGCTCGTTTTTGGCTTCGAAGGCCTGGTTGTCCATGATTTATCCTCGGATGTGAGCCGGCTAGATGGGTGCGGCCTGTGCTAGATTCAAGCCAGACAACTTACAGGAATTTCAGAGCGCCATGACCCCGCCAGTTAAATCCCGCCCCGGCTTTGCCACCCGCGCCATCCATCATGCCTACGACGCCTACGCCGGGCATGGTTCGTTGAATCCGCCAATCTATTTGAGTTCGACCTACGCCTTCCAGACCGTCGAAGACGGCAGCGCCCGTTTTGCCGGCGAACAGGCCGGCTTCGTCTATTCGCGCGTCGGCAATCCGACCACGGCTCTGCTCGAAGCACGCCTGGCTGATCTCGAAGGCGGCGAAGCCGCGCTGGTCACCGCTTCGGGCCAGGGTGCCACCACCTCACTGCTGTGGACACTGCTCGCGCCCGGCGACGAGATCATCGCCGACAAGACGCTCTACGGCTGCACCTTCGGCTTTCTCAATCATGGCCTGGCGAAGTTCGGTGTCAAGGTCACGCACATCGACATGACCGAGCCGAAGAACCTCGAAGCGGCCATCGGCCCGACGACCAAAATCGTGTTCTTCGAGACCCCCGCCAACCCCAACATGCGGCTGATCGACATCGCCGCGATTGCCGCCATCGCTCGCCGCCACGGTGCACAGACCGTTGTCGACAACACCTACTGCACGCCCTATCTGCAGAGGCCGATCGAACTCGGCGCCGATTTCGTGCTGCATTCGGCCACCAAATATCTCGGCGGCCACGGCGACCTGCTGGCCGGCGCCATCGTCGGGCCCAAGGAAACGCTCGACCATGTGCGTTTTCATGGCCTCAAGGACATGACCGGCGCGGTGCTGTCCTCGCAGGACGCCTTTCTTGTGCTGCGCGGCCTGAAAACGCTGAACCTGCGGATGGATCGCCACTGCAGCAATGCCCAGGGCGTAGCCGAATTCCTCGCCGCCCATCCCAAAGTAGCTGTTGTGCACTTCCCTGGCCTGCCGGATTTCCCGCAATACGCGCTGGCACAACGGCAGATGGCGCAACCCGGCGGCATGATCGCCTTCGAACTCAAGGAGGGCATCGAAGCCGGACGCCGTTTCATGAATGCGCTGCAACTGTTTACCCGCGCCGTCAGCCTCGGCGATGCCGAAAGCCTCGCCCAGCATCCGGCCAGCATGACGCACGCCTTCTATACGCCGGAAGAGCGAGTCGAACACCTGATCAGTGAAGGACTGGTGCGGCTGTCGATCGGACTCGAAGATCTGGCCGATCTCGTGGATGACCTGCGCCAGGCCTTGGCAGTTGCATAGGTCGCCGTCCCGCCAGCGCCGACTTTTCCATGGATGCCACAACTACCATCAGGCTACCTCTTTCCCTGCATGCCTGGCCGGAGGCGACCTTCCCTGCCACCTTGAAAGCCGAGATCGAAGCTCTGCCTGCCGGTAGCCTGCCCCTGGATCAGGTGACGGTCAACGGCTGGCATGTCGATGACAGCCATATCACTGCCACCGTGTTGCGGGTAAAGGATGACGCCATGGCGATTACCGCCGACCTGGGTATCTTCTTTGCTGAAATCATTGCCGGCTGCAGTTGTGGCGACGAACCGCAAAGCCAGCAGACCTATGGCGAGCTGACAGTACGCATCGAAAAGAACACCGCAGCAGCAATGTTTTCCTTGTTGGAGTCAGGCTGATGGCCAACCGCAACGCAAGCAGGACCAATCGCAAGACACCGCATCCCAAGCGCTCCGGCAAGGCCGGTTTGCCCGCCGGCACGCTCATGCACCTCGGCGAACGCAAGACCGAACACGCGGCGATCACACTCCTCGAATACAGCGCCGACGGCGTCAAGGAAACGCGCTTCGACAGCCTCACCGCCTGCCTGACCTGCGCCCCGAGCGGAGAAAAGCTCTGGCTCAATGTCCACGGCCTGCATGAGCCCGAGGTAATGAGCGAAATCGGCCGCCGTTTCAAGCTGCACCCACTGGTACTCGAAGACATTCTCAACACCGACCAGCGCCCGAAGATCGACGACTATGGCGACTACCTGTTCCTCGTCGCGCGCTTCTTCAACTACGATGCCACCACGCTTACGGTGACCACGGAGCAGGTCAGCTTCGTCATTGGCGAGAAATTCGTGCTGAGTTTTCAGGAGCGCCCAACCGGCAGCTTCGATCCCGTCCGTGAGTGGCTGCGCCAGGACAAGGGGCGTATCCGCCAGCTTGGCACCGATTACCTCGCCTACGCACTGCTCGACACTCTCGTCGACCGCTATTTCACGGTGCTGGAACAGATTGGCGAACGTACCGAACAACTCGAAGAAGACCTGATGGCGAGGCCCGACGCTGCCCAGTTACAGACCTTGCACCAACTCAAACGCGAGACCCTGACGCTACGCCGCGCCATCTGGCCCTTGCGTGAAGTCATCAATACGCTGGTGCGCAACGAGAGTCGTTTCTTCACGGCCGAAACCCAGCTCTACCTGCGCGACATTTACGATCACACCGTGCACCTGATCGAATCGCTCGAAGCCATCCGCGACCTGATCGCCGGCATGCTCGACATCTACCTCTCCTCGATCAGCAACCGCGTCAACCAGGAAGTGCGCGCCCTCACCGTAGTCGCCATCATCTTCATGCCGGCGACGCTGATCTCCGGCATCTTCGGCATGAACTTCAAGGTCATGCCGCTGCTCGACGACTCTGCCGGCTTCCTCTACGCCATCGGCCTGATGGTCGGCGTGGCATCGACGCTGGGAGCGGTGTTCTGGCGCCGGCGCTGGCTCGGCTGAAGCAAAGATTAGCCGTCCCGCCAGCGCCGACTTTTTCGAAATGCCGGGATGTTCGGCAAAATCATGGTCTTTGATACCTTGCAATTTCAAATACGATGTTTGATAATGCACACATGAAACGACATGCGCTTCCGCTGCTGCACGAGCTGCTCGGGCTCTTTCCCTGCGTGGCACTGCTGGGTGTTCGTCAGTGCGGCAAGACTACGCTGTTGCAGGAGTTGTTACCCGGCTGGCGGCTATTCGATCTGGAAAAGCTGACGGATTCCGAGGTCATCGCCCGTGATCCGGACTTGTTCTTGAGGCTCAATGCGGAGCGGGTGGCCATCGACGAAAGCCAGTTGCTGCCCGCCTTGTTTCCTGCCCTGCGGGTGGCGATCGACAGCAATCGCGAGATGCCGGGGCGCTTCGTCATCACCGGTTCCAGCTCGCCGGAGTTGCTGTCGGCCATCTCGGAAAGCCTGGCCGGACGAGTGGCGTTGATCGAGATGGGGCCGCTCTCGCTGGCCGAAGCCCATGAACTGCCGCCGTCGCCGTTTTATTCTCTGGTGGCGGAACGTGCGCCGGCCGAATCGTTCATGGCGCTGGCACCGCGCGTGCCGCTGGAGCAGATGGCTGCCTACTGGCTGCATGGAGGGTATCCCGAGCCCTGGATCAAGGGGACGGCGCGCTTTCGCAAGCTATGGATGCAAAACTATCTGCAAACCTATCTGGATCGCGATTTACCGCGCCTGTTTCCCGGCCTCGATCGCCAGAAGTTCCGACTGTTCGTACAGATGCTTGCGCAGCTTTCCGGCAGTATCGTCAATTACTCGGAAGTGGCGCGGGCGCTCGGAGTCTCGCAGCCGACGGCGCGGGATTATTTCCAGATCGCGCATGGCACATTTATCTGGCGCCACCTGCCGCCTTACGAAAAAAATGCAACCAAGCGCGTGGTGAAGCATCCCAAGGGCTATCTGCGCGACAGTGGCCTGCTGCACTACCTGTTGCACCTATCGGAGCGCGACGAATTGATGGCGCATCCGCGCATGGGGCAATCCTGGGAAAGTATGGTGATCGAAACCCTGTTGCGTGGTTTTGCGGCGGCGGGCGTCGATTGCCAGCCCTATCACTACCGCACTGGTGGCGGCGCGGAGATCGATTTGGTGCTGGAGGGCGAATTCGGTGTGGTGCCGGTGGAGATCAAACATACCCAGCATGTGGATGCCCGTTCTCTGCGCGCCCTGCGCGATTTTGTCGCGGAGCGCGGCTGCCGTTACGGCATCGTGATCAACAACGACGAGCGGCCACGTCTACTGGAAGAAAACCTGATCGGTATTCCGTTTGCTGCATTGTAGAAATTCATGCTGCAAATCTTCGTCAATCTGGCTGAGGATAAGCAGAGCGCCGAACCGTTTGCGTTGAGACTGGAGCCGCAGGTCGTGCCGGTCGTGCCGGTCGTGCATTTGTCCGATCAGTTAGCCGACTCTTATCGGCGTGCCAGCTCGCTGCCACTCACGCAAGGATTGCCAAATCACATAAAACGCCGAGCACAGGAAAATCACCGCGATTAGCGCACCAACAATGAAGTCGGGCCACATTGAGTCAAATGAGGCCACGATACCAGCCGCCAACTCCACCAGAAACAGGATGACATTGATCGCCAGAACGATCCACAGGATACGTCCCTGGCGGGCGCGCAAAGCGTCGAGCGCACAGCCTTTATCGTGACAGCAGTTTCACATTCTTCCAATCCTGAATGAATTCAGATCAGCATTTAAAACCCTGTAGTGGCTACATGGTCAACTGTGATAATGTGGCGACCATTGTTATTGACTTTGAATGAGATACACATGCGGATTGGAGCCTTGGGGAAAGCCACTGGCGTGGACGTCGAGACAATCCGGTACTACGAAAAGACTGGTTTGCTTCCGGCCCCGGCGCGGCACGAAAACGGGTATCGGTCTTACAACGAAATTCATCTGGAGCGATTGGCGTTCGTCCGGCACTGCCGCGCACTGGACATGCCCTTGGCCGAAATCAAGCGCTTGCTCGACTTTCTCGGACAACCAATGGCCGAATGTACCGATGTCGACCGGTTGATCGACCAGCAACTATCCCGTGTGCGCACCCGCATCAAGAGCCTGCGTGCGCTGGAGCGACAACTGTCGGCGCTCCGTGGCTGTTGCGCAAATCCGCAGATTGCGGCTGATTGCGGCATCCTGCAAGAGTTGGTCGGCGCAGCACGACAGGAAAGTCGAGCACGACTCCTGCCGTCAAGCAGCATAGATGCTTGAAGCTAGCACCACCGCTAAAACGGATCTCATTGAATAGGCAGCCTTCACCCCACCATGCCCCAAACTTTACCTTCTGATGCTTTACCAGACGCCGCCCCCATCGGGTGGCAACTGACTTTCGGTGCCTGGTTGATTGCCACCGTGTCGACCCTGGGTGCCCTATTCCTCGGCGAGGTGATGGGTTACACCCCATGCGTGCTCTGCTGGTATCAGCGCATTGCCATGTTCCCCTTGGTCTTCGTTCTTGCGGCCGGGCTATTCCCCTTCGATCCGCGCGTTGTGCGCTATGCCTTGCCGCTTGCACTGGCGGGCTTGGGGTTGGCACTGTTTCATCTGGCGCTGATTGCAGGTTGGGTGCCCGAGAACATCAAGCCCTGCCAGGAAGGTCTGCCGTGCTCCGATCTGCAAGTTCTCTGGTTTGGCTTCGTGAGCATCCCGCTCTTGTCCGTGGTCTCGTTTTCACTCGTTGCTGGATTGCTGGTGGCGACTTATCGTAAAGGTGCCAAATGAAACAAAAGACTGTTTTCGTCGTTTCCGCATTGACCCTGTTGCTGGCCTTCGTCGCTGGCGCGATGTTCTACAACAACCAAAAGGAAAAGACAGCGAGTCAGCTTGCCGAAGCCAATCGCGCCTCACTGGTCCGCATGCACTCACCGACTCTGGGCAAGGAGAGCGCCCACGTCGTCATTGTCGAATTCATCGATCCAGCCTGCGAGACCTGTCGGACGCTCTATCCGATGGTCAAGCAGTTGATGGCGGCCAACCCCGACAAGATTCGCCTTGTGCTGCGCTTCGCCCCCTTCCACACCGGTTCGGACAAGGTGGTCGCCATGCTCGAATCTGCTCGTCGCCAGGGCAAGTTCTGGCCGGCATTGGAAGCCCTGTTAGTAAATCAGGCGAACTGGACGGAGCACCACAAGGCTAATGTGGAACGAGCCTGGAAAGTTCTGGAGGATATGGGCTTGGGCATGGATCAGGTGGCCTTCGACATGACCTCACCCGAAGTCGCCCGCGTGATCGCGCAGGACCTTGCCGATGCCAGAACCCTGAACGTCACCAAGACACCGGAATTCTTCGTCAACGGCAAACCCCTGCCGAGTTTTGGCTTTGAGCAGTTGATGGAACTGGTAAATCAGGCGCTGGCGGATAATCGTTAATCCTGAGGTACATGGGCAGGCTGGTGCTTTGGTGAATGCTGATCGTGGGGAACATCCTGCAATGTCATTGGCCTTCGGATGCTTGTGCGTCGCGTAGTTATCGCAGACCAGATGCAGTTCCTTATCCTTGGGCCAGCAAGCGAGAAGTGCCTCCCTCAATGCCGACACGCTGGATCACGCCTTGCTGCTCGCCGATCACCAACGAGCTGTCCTTTTACGCCCTGCTCTCCGGCCTATGGCGAACTGACAGTGCGCATCGCGAAGGACACCGCTGTAGCGACATTCTCCTTGTTGGAGCAAGGCTGATGGCCAACCGCAATACAAGCAAAGTCAGCCACAAGGCACCTCAATGATGCCTCAAGCGGCCAGCGCATGTTCTACCTTGAACGGGTAAGCACCGCTCGCCTTCGCCTCAATCAACACGATCTCAACCGTACTGCCATCGTCGGCATAGCTGATATGGGTGTTCCAGTCCTGCGAGACCTCGCGGCTGATCGGCTTGTCGGAGAGTCGAATCACCAGGATGTCGTCTTCGTCGTAGTAGGTTGTACGCATGGCAACTCCTCAAAGTACGGAAAAGTGGTGCATGACAGTCTTCACGATGACCGCATCCTCCAGCACCAGAACCGCACACAGCAGATTGTCGTGCCGCTCCGGAAACTCCTTGAATGCCCACAAATGCGAGGCATCCCGGTAGCGGATTTCTCCGCTGTCGATTACCTCAAGCAGCATTTCGTTGGAAATCGTGCGCTCGATCATGCGCTCACTGGCATGACGCGTCACCACAATCCGGCGCTGAAATCGAACACTGAACATGGCTGTCATTGTAGGACAGCCAAACCCATTGCGACAACGCATTCCCACGGAGTCACAGCATGAACAAGACCTACCGCCTGATCTGGAACGAATTCAGGCTTTGGCATCACCGCGCCGATGAAAACCCACCTTAGGGTATGGCATCAATCTGCACGTGGTAGCGCCCTATAATCCGCCGCCATATCTCTCAGCAACACGGCGGACTCCCATGCACCACGAAACCTTCATCACGGGCAAGGATGCCGCGCTCGAAACTTCCATCGCCACCATGCAGCACAAGCTGGCGCAGCTCGGTTTCCACCTTGAAGAGCGCTCCTGGCTGAATCCTGTCGATGGCATCTGGTCAGTGCATGTGCGCGACCGCGACTGCCCGCTGCTGTTCACCAACGGCAAGGGCGCAACGAAACTGGCAGCGCTGGCGAGTGCGCTCGGCGAGTTCTTTGAGCGCCTCTCGTGCAACTATTTCTGGACGCATTACTACCTGGGCGACGACATCGCTAGCCGCGACTTCGTGCATTACCCGCACGAGCGGTGGTTTCCGCTGCCCGACGACGACCGTTGGCCTGTGCAGTTGCTGACGCCGGAACTGCAAAGCTTCTACAACCCTGAGGGCGAAATCCCTGCCGACGCCCTCATTGACCTGAACTCCGGCAATACGCAGCGTGGCATCTGTGCCCTGCCCTACACGCGCCAGCGCGACGGCCAGGCAATCTGGTTTCCGGTCAATATCATCGGCAACCTGTATGTGAGCAACGGCATGTCGGCCGGCAACACGCCCGCCGAGGCGCGCACCCAGGCACTCTCGGAAATCTTCGAGCGCCACATCAAGTTCCGCGTCATCGCCGAGGGACTGTGCCTACCGGAGGTACCCGAGGACGTCATCGCGCGTTATCCGCAAATTGCCGCCGGCATCGCCGCCCTGCGTGCCGCCGGCTTCGGCATCCTCGTCAAGGATGCCTCGCTGGGCGGCCAATTCCCGGTGATGAACGTCACCTTGCTCAATCCAGCGGATCAAGGCTGCTACGCCAGCTTCGGCGCCCATCCACGTTTTGATGTTGCCCTGGAACGCGCACTCACTGAGCTGTTGCAGGGCCGCGCACTCGACGCGCTCGGTGGCTTTCCACCGCCGGGTTTCGATCTGGAGGAAGTCGCCAGTGCGCCGAACCTCGAAATCCACTTTGTCGATTCGAGTGGCATCCTGCACTGGAACTATCTTGGCGACACACCGGATTTCGACTTCTGCGACTGGAATTTCAGCACCCCACAGGCAGAGACAGGCCACGACTGCACCTGGCTCATGGAGCGCATCCACGCCATGGGGCATGACATTTACGTTGCCGATTTCGAGCAACTTGGCGTCTATGCCTGCCGCATCCTCGTGCCGGGCATGTCCGAGATCTATCCGGTCGATGATCTGGCCTGGGAAAACAACAGCATTGGCAACAGCCTGCGCGAACCAATCCTGCGCCTGCAGGAACTCGATGACGACGAATGCGCCGACCTGCTCGATGCACTGAACGAAAGCAGCATCGACGACCAGCGCCCGGTCGCTGCGCTCATCGGCCTGGCGGCCGATGTCGGCACACTGTGGGAAGACTGCCGCGTTGGCGAGCTGAAAACCCTGCTGGCGCTGGCCTGTGGCGATGAGGAAGGCATCCGCGAAGGGCTCGAGTGGGTGCTGCATTTCGAACAGATCAATTCCGGACGGCGCAATGTCTATCGCTGCATCGACGCCTTGATCCACCTTGATGATGCAGAGCGTACTGACGCCTGTGGCGACGCACTCCGCCAGCTTTTCGGCGCCAACGTAGTTGAACAGGCAGAGGCCATGCTCGAGGGTGAGCAGCGTTTCTTTGCCATCGCCGCGCCCGGTGCCGGACTCAAGGGCTGCGCCATGCACCAGCGCCTGCTGGAAGCCTACGAGAAGGTACACCGGGTACATTGACCGCGCTCGACATCCTGCGGCAGGTCTTCGGTTATCCAGCCTTCCGCGGTCCGCAAGCCGAAATCATCGACCACATCAGCGGTGGCGGCGATGCGCTGGTGTTGATGCCGACCGGCGGCGGCAAGTCGCTGTGTTACCAGATTCCTGCACTGTTGCGACCGGGCATCGGCGTGGTGGTTTCGCCGCTCATCGCGCTGATGCAGGATCAGGTGGACGCCTTGCGCCAGGCCGGCGTGCGCGCGGCCTTCCTCAATTCGACGCTCGACTTCGCCGCCGTGGTAGAGACGGAGAAAGCGCTCTTCGCCGGCGATCTCGACCTGCTCTACGTCGCGCCCGAGCGGCTCTTCACCGAACGCTTTCTGAATATCCTCGACCGTCTCGACGCTGAGGGACGCATCGCCCTTTTCGCCATCGACGAAGCACATTGCGTATCCCAGTGGGGCCACGATTTCCGCCCCGAATACATCCAGCTCTCCATCCTGCACGAGCGTTACCCCGCCGTGCCGCGCATCGCGCTCACGGCCACGGCGGATGAACTGACGCGCCGCGAAATCCTCGTCCGTCTCGGCCTTGAGGCTGCGCGCGTCTTCATCTCCAGCTTCGACCGGCCGAATATCCGCTATACCGTGGTCGAACGTGACAACCCCAGACGCCAGTTGCTCGGCTTCCTCGCTACACATGAAAGAGAGGCTGGCATCGTCTATTGCCTCTCGCGCAAAAAGGTTGACGAGACTGCCGCCTGGCTCGTCGAACAGGGCATCAGCGCCCTGCCTTACCACGCCGGCCTCGACACGGCCACGCGCACCCGGCACCAGCAGCGCTTTCTGCGCCAAGATAGCCAAATGAGTGGCATCGTCATGGTGGCCACCATCGCCTTCGGCATGGGCATCGACAAGCCCGACGTGCGCTTCGTCGTGCACCTCGATCTGCCCAAGAGCCTCGAAGCCTACTATCAGGAAACCGGCCGTGCCGGCCGCGACGGCGAACCCGCCGAAGCCTGGATGACCTACGGTCTCAACGACGTCGTCATCCATCGCCAGCGCATCGACGAATCGGATGCCGGCGAAGAACAGAAACGCATCGAAAGAGGCAAGCTCGACGCCCTGCTCGCCTGGTGCGAGACCACGGCGTGTCGCCGTACGCGCCTCCTCGCCTATTTCGCCGAAGCCATGGCAGAGCGCTGCGGCAACTGTGACACCTGCCTCGAACCACCGGAAATGTGGGATGGCAGCGTGGCAGCGCAGAAAGCCATGTCCGCCATCCTGCGCACCGGCCAGCGTTTCGGCGCCGGCCATCTCATCGATCTCTTGCGCGGCAAGGCCACCGAGCGCATGGCCCAGTTTGGCCACGATTCACTGCCCACCTTCGGCGTCGGCGCAGACCTCGACGAGGCTGGTTGGCGCTCGGTATTCCGCCAGATGCTCGCCGGCGGTCTGCTGCACGCCGACGCGCAAGCCTACGGCGCGCTCAAACTGACCGACGCGGCCCGCCCGGTGCTGAAGGGTGAAGTCGTCCTGCAACTGCGACGACAGATCGCCCGGCAACACAAAAAGTCGGCGCTGGCGGGACGGCATAAACGTACGTCGGTGCTACCCCCCGGTGGAAATGCAGCGCTGTTCGAGGCACTGCGCACCTGGCGTGCCGAACAGGCCAAAACGCAAGGCGTCCCCGCCTACGTGATCCTGCACGACAAGACCCTGCACGAACTTGCCACGCGCCAACCCGCCGATCCCGATGAACTGCTCGACGTGCCCGGCATCGGCCAGGCGAAGGCCGAACGCTATGGCGTTGCCCTGCTGGCCTTGATCACCGACATGGCATCAGCCCCCAGCTGACTGGCGTCGCAGCAGCGCGAAGAATTAACCGATCGGCATCAGGAGGGTTGCGGACCGTCGTATCCCTCGATGATGACCAGATCGATGGTCGATGCGGACACGCGCAGCTTGATGGCTTCCTGGTACTCGGGCGATTGCCAGCAGTCGAGGGCCGCCTGATAGGAAGGAAACTCGATCACGACATTGCGCGTGCGACTTGAGCCCTCGGGATTTTCGAAACGGCCCGCACGTACCAGGAAGTGGGCACCGAATTGCTTGAAGGGTGCGGCATTGGCTGCAACGTAGAACTTGTACTGTTCAAGATCGGCAACATCGACCCGCGCGATCCAGTATCCCTTTGGCATTTGACTCTCCTGCTGGTGAGGAAGCGGGCGCCGTACCGACAGCGCCGAGTTTTCATGTGCCGAAGAATACCTCGACATCGGCAATTTCGCGCGTCCTGCGCATCGGCGGGAGGCTTTGCCAGATGCGGCGTCCGTAGGGTTTGTCCACCATGCGCGGGTCGCAAACCATCAGCACACCACGGTCGGTTTCGTCGCGAATCAGCCGGCCGGCGCCCTGCTTCATGCTGATCACGGCGCGCGGCAGTTGCACCTCGAAGAAGGCATTGCGGCCCTGGCGCTTCAGCGTGTCGATGCGCGCCGCCAGCACCGGGTCGTCGGGCGGTGCGAAGGGCAGTTTGTCGATGACAACCAGCGAGAGCGCCTCGCCGCGCACATCGACGCCCTCCCAGAAACTCTGGCTCGCCACCAGCACGGCATTGCCGAGGCGGCGGAAGCTGTCGAGCAGCTCAGACTTCGAGCGTTGACCTTGCAGCAGCAGCGGCAATTCAAGACCGGCAGCAGCGATGCGCTCCTCCAGAAGTTCATGGATGCGGCGCATGGCGCGCAAGGACGTGCAGAGTACGAAAGTTCCGCCATTGGCAGCACCCGCAGCGCGAATCGCGGGCCAGGCAGCCTCGACCACGGCTTCGGAGTAATCAGGGTGGTTGGGATCGGGCATGCCCGGCGGGCAATACAGCAAAGCGTTGGTCGGGTAGTCGAAGGGACTTTCCCAGCGACCGGTAGTGGCTTCGGCCAGGCCGAGCGCCTTCTGATAGTGGCCAAAATCGCTGCCCACCGCGAGAGTGGCCGAGGTGAACACCCAGGCACGCGGATGACCTTCGAGCTGGCGTCGGAAAATATTGGCCACCGACAGCGGCGTGAGGTTGAGCGTAACTCCATACGCGCTGACCTCGACCCAGCGCACCTGCACCTCTTCTTCGCTGCCCTCTGTCGTACCCGCTTCGGGGCATTTCATCCCGCCAGTACCGACTTTTTTTGCATCGAAGGCCTTGGCGGTCTGCCAATGTCGCAACTGCATTACCACTTCGCTACAGCGAGACAGGCAGTTGGCCAAACCCTCGGAACGCCCGGCCTGACTCTCGAGATGTTTGCCAAAATCGTCGAGCGTAGTCTGGAGGTGCGCCAGTGCTGCTACCGCCGCCTCATGCGTCAGCCACTGCGCGAAAGACAAGCGCATGCCCTCATGGCGGAAGGCCAGCCGCAAGTCTTTCGTCGCCTTTTCCAGCGCCCGCGCGGATTCCTGCAAGGGGACGTAATCCTTGGCGGCGGTAATACCTTCGAGCTTGGTGTCACGCACCAGATCGAGCAGTTGGCCGGTGCCGATGGACTCGCTGAAAAACAGGCCGGCCACTTCGGGCAACTGGTGCGCCTCGTCGAAGATCACCGTGTTGCAGGCCGGCAGCAACTCGCCCATGCCGTCATCCTTGAGCATGACGTCAGCAAAAAACAGGTGGTGATTCACCACCACCACATCCGCCGCCAATGCCTCGCGCCGCGCGGCCAGCACGAAGCATTCCTTGACGTGGGGACACTCCTGGCCGATGCAGTTTTCGCGCGTCGAGGTGGCCTGATACCAGGCACCCGAGTCTTCCGGCACATCGCCGCACTCGGCCTTGTCGCCCGTCGCCGTGGCCTTGGCGAAGCGGGCGATGGCATTCAGGTGCATCACCTCCGCACGCGAATTGAGCCGTCCGCCGGCCAACGCACGTTCGAGGTGGTATGGACAGACGTAGTTCGCGCGCCCCTTGAGCAAGGCCACCGTAGCAGGCACGCCGAGAGCATCGCGCACCGTCGGCAGGTCACGGTTGAACAACTGATCCTGGAGTGTCTTGGTGCCGGTGGAGAGGATCACCTTGCCGCCTGCCATGAGCACCGGCGCGAGGTAGGCGAAGGTCTTGCCGGTACCGGTGCCTGCCTCGACGATCAGCAGGCGATTGGCCTCGACCGCCGCCAGCACTTCATGCGCCATGGCGAGCTGCTGATCGCGCTGTCGAAAGCCGGAAATGGCGCGGGCAAGCGGGCCATCGGCGGCGAAGATGCGGTCAAGATCGAGTTTGGCAGGCATGGTGGGCGCACAGGTTAACACGCTGCCCACTGTGCTAATCGGCGGATATACTCGGGAAAAAACAATACCGACAACTTTTCCCGGAGGTCATCTCTCATGAAACTCGAAACCATTGCCGTCCATGGCGGCTTCAGCCCCGATCCCACCACCAAGGCCGTCGCGGTACCGATCTACCAGACCACCTCCTACGCCTTCGACGATACCCAGCATGGCGCTGACCTGTTCGACCTGAAAGTCGCCGGCAACATCTACACGCGCATCATGAATCCGACCACTGCCGTACTTGAGCAGCGCATGGCCGAACTCGAAGGCGGTATCGGCGGCCTCGGCCTGGCCTCAGGCATGGCAGCGGTCACCTACGCCATCCAGACCATCTCGGAAGCCGGTGACAACATCGTCTCGGCCGGCACGCTCTACGGTGGCACCTACAACCTGTTCGCCCACACCCTGCCCCAGTACGGTATCGACGTGCGCTTCGCCGATTACCGCAATCCGGACAGCTTCAAGCCAC
>CAJBAP010000268.1 GCA_903950295.1 uncultured Rhodocyclaceae bacterium | reverse complement strand
AGCCGAATTCATCGCCATCGAAGCCAAGGATCGCAAGCGCTTCAAGAAACTGATGGAGGAAAGCAAGCGCTTCGATTCGTTGCCGATCCGCACCCGCCTGACCGACGAGGAAGTGGCAAAATTCATCGCACGGCGCTTTCGCTTCCCCGGCGTAGACATCAAGGCCCGTTTGTTCCGACAATATCCGCGTGGCGCTTTCGCGGCGCATGTGCTGGGCTATATCGGCCGCGTTACCGAGCGCGATATGGGCCGTATCGAAGAGCAAGAGGCCGAGGCCAACTATCGTGGTACCGACCACTTCGGCAAGGCCGGCCTCGAGCAGCACTATGAGTTCGCGCTGCACGGCACCACCGGTTTCGAACAGGTGGAGGTTGATGCCGGCGGTCGCCCGGTGCGCACACTGGCCCGCTCGGCCCCGATTCCGGGCAACAATCTGACACTGACAATCGATGCCAGGCTACAAGAGATCGTCGAACAGGCTTTCGGCGACCGCAAAGGCGCACTGGTAGCGATCGAACCTGCCACCGGCGGTATCCTCGCTCTGGTCTCGGTGCCCAATTACGACCCCAACCTCTTCGTCGACGGTATCACCACACCCGACTGGAAGGAACTCAACGACTCGCCCGACAAACCGATGGTCAATCGAGCCCTCAACGGCGCCTATCCACCTGGCTCAACCTTCAAACCCTTCATGGCCCTGGGTGCGCTGACGCTCGGCAAGCGTCGCCCCGAACAAACCATCTCCGACCCCGGCTTCTACACGTTCGGCAACCACACCTTCCGCGACGACAAGAAGGGTGGCCACGGCAGCGTCGACATGTACAAATCCATCGTACATTCCTGCGATACCTACTACTACATGCTCGCCAACGACATGGGTATCGACAACATCGCCAATTTCATGGGCCAACTGGGCTTCGGCAGCCGTACCGGCATCGACATCGATGGCGAGTCGGAAGGCATCCTGCCCTCGCAGGCCTGGAAGAAAAAACGCTTCAGGAAGGCCGAACAACAGAAGTGGTACGCCGGCGAAACCATCAGCATCGGCATCGGCCAGGGCTACAACGCCTACACACCGATCCAACTCGCCCAAGCCACGGCCACGATCGCCAACAATGGCGTGATGTTCCGCCCGCATCTGGTCAACCACATCACCGACACCAAGACCGGAACGAAAACGCCCGTCGAGCCGCAACCACTCAAACATCTGCCGCTCAAGCAGGAACACCTCGATGTCATCAAGAACGCCATGGTCGGGGTAAACAAGGAAGGTACCGGCGCCCGCGCCTTTGCCGGTGCTGAATACATTTCTGCCGGCAAGACCGGCACGGCGCAGGTGTATTCGCTCAAGGGCAGCGATTACAAGGCGCACTCCGTCAAACAGGAGTTGCGCGATCATGCGCTCTTCATCGCCTTCGCTCCGGCCGACAATCCGAAGATTGCCCTTGCCGTGCTGGTCGAAAACGGTGGCTTCGGCGCCCAGGCAGCCGCGCCGATCGCGCGCCAGGTACTCGACTACTACCTGCTCGGCAAGTTGCCCAAGGGCGCCGCACCCGCCGATGAAGACGCTAAGGAGGCGGACGAAGAATAATGCTGCGCAACCTTTGGCAAAAACTTGTCGCCCCCATCGACGGCCCACTGATGGCCTTCACCACACTGTTGCTGCTGATTGCCCTCGGCATCATGGCCAGCGCATCACCCGAGCGCATGGCGGCACAACTCGTCAACCTGGCCGTCGCTCTGATGGTAATGCGTGTCGTTGCCCAGATGCCACCGCAGCGACTGATGCACCTGGCGCTGCCGATTTACGTGGTCGGCGTATTGTTGCTGATCGCCGTGGCCTTGTTCGGCGATGTGTCGAAAGGTGCGCGGCGCTGGCTCAATCTCGGCTTCATGCGGATCCAGCCCTCGGAACTCATGAAGATTGCCATGCCCCTGATGCTGGCCTGGTACTTCCAGAAGCACGAATCCATGTTGCGACTGAAGGACTATGCAGTGGCGACACTGATCCTCCTCGTGCCGGTTGCGCTGATTGTCAGGCAACCCGATCTCGGCACCTCGGTACTGGTTCTGGCCGCCGGCTTTTATGTCATCTTCCTTGCCGGCTTGCCGTGGAAGGTCATCATCGGTCTCGTCGTTGCTGCCGGTGCCGCCGCACCCTTTGCCTGGAGCATGCTGCACGACTACCAACGCCAGCGTATTTTCACGCTGCTCGACCCTGAGAAAGATCCGCTCGGCAAGGGCTTTCACATCATCCAGTCGACCATCGCCATCGGCTCGGGCGGCATTCTCGGCAAGGGTTGGGGGCAGGGAACGCAGGCGCAGCTCGAATTCATTCCCGAGCGTCACACCGACTTTATCTTCGCCGTCTATTCCGAGGAGTTCGGCCTGCTCGGTAACCTTGTACTGCTGGTGCTCTACGCGCTGCTGGTCGGCCGCGGCCTGCTGATCGCCGCCAATGCCGCCACGCTGTTTGCCCGCCTGCTGGCGGGTTCCATCACGCTGATCTTCTTCACCTATGCCTTCGTCAATATGGGCATGGTGTCGGGCATCCTGCCGGTGGTGGGCGTACCGCTACCACTGATCAGCTACGGTGGTACCGCGCTGGTCACTCTTTGCCTGGGGATCGGCATCCTGATGTCGATCCACAAGAACCGCATGCTGGTGCAGAAATGAAAATATTCCTGCCCTTGCTCATCCTGCTTGTTCTCGCCGCTTGCGGTGGGCAGCCGCCGAAGCCCGTTGTCGATGCCGGCGGTGCGCCAACTGCCGTCCCGCCAGCGCCGACTTTTTCGGACAAGAAGCCGGCCCCGGCCACTAAACGCGGCGGCGGTTTCTATCTCGATGATGGTCCGCTTGAAGGTGTGAACATCGATCTGGCCAGCATCCCCGACGCCGTGCCACGCCCTGAACCGCTGCATCGCTTCGCCAATCGTCCCTATTCTGTGCTGGGT
>CAJBAP010000267.1 GCA_903950295.1 uncultured Rhodocyclaceae bacterium | reverse complement strand
GACTGGAGTTCAGACGTGTGCTCTCCGATCTTTGACCGTTCTCGCGCCGAAGCGTTCAGCACAACGCCTGAAATCACCGGCGCTTGCTTGCAAGCGTCCGAGTTGATTGATGGCCTACCCCCGTTTATTACCGTAGTGAACCCTGTTTATTACCGTAGTGAACCTGTTTATTACCGTAGTGGACGCCGTAAGGAGGTTGTCATGCCGACAAAAGATGACATGGACTGGCTTTACGGCGGCCTGTTCACCGAAGCGGAAATTGAAGCCTGGTTGAACTATCAGCGCGCGCTCGAAGCCAAGAAGCTGCACCAGCAGAACCAGGCGCTGTTGTTTGAGTTCGCCCTGGCTGACGCCTTGAAAAAACTGTCGAAGGAAGCCAGCCCATGAGCGATTGGATCAGCAACGCCGCCGATCAGTGGGCGCAGGCCATCCGGCCAACGCCGGGGCTGACGGTCGGCCAGACGCCGCCGGATTTCCGCTGGCCGGACGTGATCGCCAGCGGCAGCTACACGCTGACGCTGACTTTTCCCGATACGCACAGCGAGACGCAAAGCTGCCCGGGCAACTATTGCAACTGGCCGGCGCAACTGCCGGCCGGCGCCTATAGCTGGTCAGTAACCTATGCGGGCGGCCCGGCTTCCGATCCGCGTTCCTTCACCGTTGGGGCCGGGGCAACGCCGTTTGTCGTGCCGAGCACCGCCACGCTGCGCGCCACGCTGGTTGGTAAAGCGCACCCGCGCACGCTGCCCGATGCTTCGGCCTTGAGCGCCATCGCCAGCCAGCGCGCTGGCGGGATTGCCAGCTTGCTGTCGAGCGTGACGGGCTTGTTCAACCAGGCGCTGCCGGCCGAGGGCAGTAGCGTGCAGGATGCGCAGAACTACTCGGATTACGCGCTATCGGCCTGTATGGCGGCCGTTTTCAGCAACGATTCGGCGTATTTTGACGACGCCGCGCGCCGGCTGGTCAATCTCGCCGGGTGGAACCCCTCGGGGGCGACCGGCTACCTGCTCAACGGCGAACTGAACTATTCGATGGACGCCCACGCGCGCAAGATTACTTGGGTGCTGTGCTACGGGTACGACTGGCTGTATTCCCGATTGAACCCGGCGCAACGTACCGCGCTCCTGACCTGTATCCGCGCTCGCATGACCGACATGGTGGGCGATCTGGTCGGCAACCGGACAACGAGCCTGGCGCGATTTCCTCGGCAGTCTCACCAGAACATTACGCTGCACTATGCCGGCCTTATCGCGGCGGTGCTGGTCGGCGACCATGCCGATTTTGACGGCTGGCTGACCTCGACGCTGCCTCTGGCGCTCAATGCCAATTCGGCCTGGGCCGACGAGGACAGCGGTTTTGCCAACAGCGCGTGTCAGGGCAATTGGGATACGGGCGACATTACCCGTAGCTGGAACCTGTTGCGCAACGCCTGCGGCCTGGACATGGGCGACAAGGCGACGGTGGGCCATTGGGGCCGCTATTTCACGTACTTCACGCCGCCCGGCATGGCTGGCGGTTCGACGGTGTTTGGCGACGGGGCCGAAGTCAATGAATCGTATTCGCAGGCGCTGTACTTTACCGGCTACACCCATTTCAAGCCCAGCCCGCTGGGGCGCTGGCACGCGGCGCAACTGAGCGGGGCGGTCGATCAGCAACGCTTTGACTACCTCCTGTCGCCCCCTGCGGATTTCTCCGGGCCGCAGCCGTTCCCGGGCAGCGCACCCGCTGCCCTCTATCTGCCGGGCGTCGGTCAGGCCGCCATGCACAGCGACCTGTCGGATCTGGCGCGCACCTCGGTTTAT
>CAJBAP010000266.1 GCA_903950295.1 uncultured Rhodocyclaceae bacterium | reverse complement strand
TTCCATTCCAGCCTGCTCACCGGCTGCGCCATCGACGGCCGCGCGCCCTACAAGGGTCTGCTGACGCACGGTTTTGTCGTCGACGGCAAGGGCATGAAGATGTCCAAGTCCAAGGGCAATGTCGTCGCGCCGCAGCAAATTTCAGACACGCTCGGCGCTGAGATCCTGCGTCTCTGGACGGCCTCTACCGACTACTCGGGCGAACTGACCATCTCGAAGGAAATTCTCGACCGCGTCGTCGAGGTTTATCGCCGCCTGCGCAATACGCTCAAGTTTTTGCTCGCCAATACAGCCGATTTCGACGCCAGCACGCAAATGCTGCCGGTTGAACAGTGGCTGGAAGTCGACCGCTATGCCCTGGCGCTGACTCTTGAGCTACAGAGCAACAGTCTCAATGCCTACGACCGCTACGAGTTCCACAAGGTCGTGCAGGCGCTGCAAAACTTCTGCGCTGAAGACCTCGGTGCCTTTTACCTCGACATTCTCAAGGATCGCCTCTACACGGCGGCGGTCGATTCGCATGCACGTCGCTCCGCGCAGAGTGCGCTGTGGCATATCGTGCAAAGCCTGACGCGACTGATGGCCCCGATCCTCTCTTTTACCGCCGAGGAAATCATCCAGATCCAGGGTGGCGAAAGTGTGATGCTCTCTACTTGGCACACCCTGCCTGATTTTGCTGAAAAGTCGGTGCTGCTGGGACGGTGGCAGGCGATCCGCGCCGTGCGCGCCGAGGTCACGAAAAAGATCGAAGAGGTGCGAGCCGCCGGTCAGGTGGGTTCATCGCTACAGGCCGAGGTGGAAATTCGTGCCAGTGGCGAAACTTACGACTTGCTGGCGTCGCTCGGTGATGATCTCAAGTTCGTGCTGATCTGCTCAAAAGTGTCGCTACAAAAAGTCGGCGCTGGCGGGACGGCGATTGAAGTGATTCCGAGCGCCAGCAAGAAATGCGCGCGCTGCTGGCACTGGCGCGAAGACGTCGGCCAGCACGATCATGCTACCGAACACCCCGAACTCTGCGGGCGCTGCGCCAGCAATCTTTTTGGTGCGGGTGAGGTGCGCAAGTTTGCGTGACATGTTGCCCAGGCTCAACGGCTGGTTGGCGCTGGCCGGTTGCGTGATGGCTGCCGACTTCGCGAGCAAGGCATGGATGCTGGCCATCTTTCAGCCGCATGAGCGTGTCGTGGTGCTGCCCTTCTTTAATCTGGTACTGGTGTTCAACAGCGGTGCCGCCTTCAGTTTTCTCGCCAACGCCGGCGGCTGGCAGAAATGGTTTTTCATTGGCCTGGCGCTGGCGATTTCAGTGTGGCTGGTAATCATGATTCGCCAGCATGTCGCCGAACGCTTGCTGCCTGCCGCACTGGCGCTGGTGCTGGGGGGCGCGCTCGGCAATGTCATCGACCGGCTGCGCTTCGGGGCAGTGGTCGATTTTCTTGATTTCCATGTCGCCGGCTGGCACTGGCCAGCCTTCAATGTTGCCGACTCTGCGATTAGCATCGGGGTGGCACTGCTGTTGTGGCAACAGATTACTCACAAGGATTCACCATGACTGACCGCGTCAAACTCGACAGCCCTGAGCGCGTCAAGCGCGATAGTCTGGTCACCCTGCACTATCGCGTTGCCACGGGGGACGACACCGAAGTGATCGCTACCTTCGGTTCCACACCGGCCACGCTGCAGCTTGGCAGCGGCGAGTTGGCCCCTCCGCTCGAAGCCTGCCTTGAAGACCTGCCGGTCGGTGAGCACCATGTTTTCCTGCTCGAACCGGCGCAGGCCTTCGGCCCGCACAATCCCGACCTGGTCAAACGCCTGCCGAAAAGTGACCTGCCCAACGGCGGTGCCGATATCAGCCCGCTCACACTGGTCGAGTTTGCCGCGCCCAGCGAATTTGGGGGCGCGAAATTCGCCGGACTGGTGCGCGAGATCGACGACACCGCCGCGCTGATCGACTTCAACCACCCGCTGGCGGGAAAATCGATCCGTTTCGAAGTCGAAGTGATTGGAATTCTCTGATGGAAATCCTTCTCGCCAACCCCCGTGGATTCTGCGCCGGCGTCGAGCGTGCCATCGCCATCGTCGAGCGGGCGCTGGAGAAGTTCGGTGCGCCGATCTACGTGCGGCACGAGGTGGTGCATAACCGCTTTGTCGTCGACAATTTGAAAGCCAAAGGCGCGGTGTTTGTCGAGGAACTCGACGAGGTACCCGATGGCGCCACCGTCATTTTCAGCGCCCATGGCGTGTCGAAAGCCGTGCGTACCGAGGCTGATCAGCGCGGCCTCAAGGTCTTCGATGCCACCTGCCCACTGGTAACCAAGGTGCACCTGGAAGTCGAACGTCACTGCAAATCTGGCCGGGAGATTGTCATGATCGGCCACAAGGGGCACCCCGAAGTCGAGGGCACGATGGGGCAAAGTACCTGCGGCATGCATCTGGTCGAAAATGCTGCGGACGTGGCCTCATTAAAAGTCGGCACTGGCGGGACGGCACCGACAGGCGAAAAGGGCGGGACGACGCCCTCGTTGGCCTATGTAACCCAGACCACGCTGTCGGTGGATGATGCGGCCACCATTGTCACGGCATTGAGAGAGCGCTTTCCAGACATCGTCGGGCCGAAGAAGGATGACATCTGCTACGCCACGCAGAATCGGCAGGATGCGGTCAAGTCTCTGGCGCAAGAATGCGACGTGATCATTGTCGTTGGATCACCCAACAGTTCCAACTCGAATCGACTGCGTGAAGTGGCCGGCAATCTCAAGGTGCGCGCCTGGCTTGTCGATGCGGCCTCCGATATCGATCCTGCCTGGTTGGTTGGCGCCCAGCGGGTTGGTGTCACTGCCGGCGCTTCCGCTCCCGAAGTTCTGGTGCAGGGCGTTGTGGAGCGCTTGCGCGTCCTCGGTGACGCCGAGCTCATCAGCCTCGCGGGGATCGACGAAAGTGTCGTGTTCCCGCTGCCCAAAGAATTGCTCGATTAGGGTTCCTGACGCGCCGGCAGGCGCTGGTCGGCGTAGCTCACCTCAATCCTCATCACGCTTGCCACCCGCTGACCGTTGCGTTCACCTGGGGCGAAGCGTGATTGCCTGAAGGCCTTGATGGCCACTTCTGCGAATATTTCCGGCAGTTCGCTGCTCTCCACGACAACATCCTCGACCTGCCCTTGTGTGTCGATCCAGAGTTTCAGGATCAGTTTTCCCGAGACGATGATGGATTGGGTCTCTGGCGTGTCCAGCTTTTTCACCGCAATCGCGCGGGGTCGCTTGGTCAGTTGGTCGCTCGTGTAATAGACCGGCCCGGGGAGGGGAAGTAGGTCGGCGCCATCCATCCGTACCTGTGGGCGCGCCGCCTCCGTGCTGCTTGCCTGGGGAAGTGGCGGGTTTTCGATGCGTGGGTCGGCTTGCGCTGGTTGATCCAGTACCGGGGCCTCGTCACGCCGCGGTGCCGTCAAAGTTGCCGTCAGGGCGGCCGATGCAGGGCGCTTTGCGCGCGGGGAAGACATCTCGGCAAGCGCAGTGCGCTTGCCGAGATAAGGCAGGACAACGATCGACGCATGCAGCAGACACGACACCAGCAGTGCCGGGACGAGACGCGCTACTTCCCCCCGCACGATGAGCGTGAAAGCGGCCGGGCTATTACTGTATCAACTCGCGCCATGTCACCCGTTTCCCGGCAAACCCGCCGGCCGAGGCTGCAAACGGTATTCCAGGAACTATCTCGGGCGTAGGGTTGGTAGAGGTTACGACCTCGACTATCGGCTGGCCTTGTATGTAAAGAACGTTGATGCCAACAATGGGCGAATTGGTTATCTTCGAAGCCAGGGCCGTATGATCAACAGCACCACCGGTTTCATAGTTGACGAAGTTGATCCAGCCATACCCGCCCGGGGAGCAAACCGTACTCGAGGGCACGATCGTCGGGATCAGCAGCGTGCCGAGCACCAGTTTGCTGTCGATGTTTACCCGCTCCTTGCTGTCCGGAAAATCGATATACCAGCCAGGATCGCTGGAGAAGTTGACCTCGTTGCTGGACGCCAGGCGCGTGGCCGTGCCATCCGTGTTGTTGGTCAGAGTTTGCTGTGTCAAGGTATTGCGCGGATTGACCAGGGTAGTGCTCGCGTCGTCGTCCTTGATGGCATATTGGGTCTGTACCTGGGTCGTGGTGAGGTCGCTGGTTTCCAGATATTTTCCGGTGCCGACGAAGATCACGCGCTTGCCGGCGACCTTGCCCAGTATCGGCGTAGTGGTGACGGGTTGCGGGGAGGCGCCGGCAGTGTCCGAATACAGCTCAGCGAGCTTCATGACAGAACCGGTACCGACCACGGCGGCAGTGGCCGTGTCGTTGATGTTGAAGCGCCAGAGATTTCCCAGCAAGTCGCCACCATAGACATAACCCACTTCGTTGCCGACGGGCACATTGTTCCAGCCGGCGATCTTGGCCAGTCCGCTGGGCGTGGTAGCGCTGCCCACATTAGTGGAGATTTTGCTGATGACCGCCCCGGTGGCGGCATTCAGAACGTACAGGAAGCCTTTGCCGCTACCGGCAGGCGAGTTGGGGACAAAAGTGACCGGGTCGGTGGTGGGCGTCACGGGGTCGGCGCTGCTCGTTCCGTTGTCGTAACCGGAGGTAATTAGCACCACCCAGGTGCCATCGGCCTTCTTGGTAACGATAGGCACACCGAAACTGTAACCAAGGTCGCTGTCACTGGCCGGGGTAAATTCCCACAACAAGACCGGTAGATCCGGGTTGTCGATGTTCAGCGCATAGTAACCGCGTCCGCCGCCATTCAGTCCGCCTACCAGAATGGTTTTCCAGACGGCGGTGGCGCTATCGGAACAACCCGAGATGCATATATCCGAGGTGATCGGGCTGCCGTTGACGAAGTTGGCGTGGTTGCTGCTGTAACTCGTGCTCGCCAGTTTCCACATATTGGGTATGACCATGCTCGGCACGAAGGCCCAGCGCTCTTCCCCATTACTGGCGGCGAAGGCATGCATCATGCCGTCGTTGGTGCCCATGTAGACAGTTCCCTCCCGGCTGGCCTTCGCGGTTTTGAAGTCGCCGTAACCCGGGTAGGGATAGCTGAATACCGGCGGACCGATGAAAGCGGGCTGGGATTCCAGCGCGTCACCCAGCACGGCTTCACGGGTGCGATACAGCCGGTTGGCAGGATCGTTGGCGGCGCGATCTTCAAAACCATTCTGGCCGCGCAAGTAGTTGATCAGATTTACTCCTTGCGCCTTGTACTGCTGGGTGCCGGGTACGGTGTCCGGGCCGGTCAGGGTGCCCCACTGGTTGAGAGTGCTGATATGCGCCGCAGAGAAATTAACTTGATTGGCCGTCGCATAGGCCGCATCGAATGGGACAAGATTTTGCCCTGTCAATACGGTCAGGCTGCCGGCGGGTGCCGCATAGATAGTTCTGGTGTCCGTGACCGTCCCCACTTTGGTGGCCATGGCGCCGGTGCAGGCGTTATGTATCTCGGTCCGACATTCAGACGTAGCGGTATCAAACACGCCGGGAGAGACGCAGGTGCCGGCGGTGGAGCCTGTAACGACGCAGTTGTAAGTGGTGCTGGACCCACTGGTATTGGCAACGACGGTACCCGGTGCCGCACAGGTTTGCTCCGTAATGTTCTCCACGCACCAGGTGGCGGTTTCACTGACCACGCCCGTGCTGGTGTTGATGCTGCGTGCTTCCAGGTTGCCCTTCCAGACGTTAGTGGTGTAACTGGCGACATAGGCAAAGTTGTTGCCGTCGACAGGATTCAGCGTACTGGTTGCAGCCGCGGCGGCTGCACCGAGCTTGGCGGTAATCGACGAAAGCGCCTTGTTGAAACCGGTAATGATTGAATCGGGATCCTTGGCGCTGAAATAGGATCCCTGCCCGTTGACTGCGGCGTGCCAGAGATCGTCAATCCGTTCGCCTGCTGTCTTGGTGATCGGATCGGGCCAATTGACCGTGGGGGTGCCGAGGCCATTTTTGAGGTTGTAATAATCCCCGGAAGTGGCATCAGCGTAATCAGCCGTGTAGTTCAACGTGCCATCTATGCCCAGGCCCATGGTAAAAGTGGTCATGTGCTGTTTGACGTTGTTGTCCGAAGCGCTGACAAATACGTTGTTTGTGCACACATCGGGGTTGCCCGTCGGAAAGTCCGAACTGGCGCCACCCGTGCAATTGCCCAGGGTGCTGGTACGCAAATCGGTGTCGTAGTAGTACTTGGCGATATCCGCCAGGCTGCCGGAGGTGGCCGTGGGGCCTTCATACATCGGGCGAGCCACCGGGCTGGCGTCCATGTTGCCCAGCGTGGCGCCGGTCAAAGTGAGGTTCTTGTAGGTGCTCGTTTCATCATCCGTATTCCAGTAGCCGTCGGTAGACATGATGGCGAAATTTTGCTGGCAGGAATACTGCACCGGGTCCACTTGCCCGGAGATTTTCTTCCCGTAATAGCGTCCGGCCTTCGAAAGGGCGCCGCGCAACGGGGTATAGGTTGACGCGTCCTGCGCGAAGAGCTTGGTAAACCAGCTGTTCTTGTGCGCCAGTTCGAAGGTACCGTTGCCGAGGAACTTTGTGCCATTGGTGGCAGCGGTGTCGCTGATGGTGGTAAAGCCTACTCGGAAGCGATTGTCGAGGGTTTTGAACGCCCGGCTTACCGAGGTTTTCATCGATTGCATGCGGGTTTGATAATAGGTCCACCAGTTGGCGAAGTTGGTCATTTCTTCGGCATAGGTGCAGGTGGTTGCGTCGCAATCGGTGCGGGTTGTCGCCTTGGCGGTCGTACCCGGATAGGGGTAACTGTTATTACCGGACACGATGTCCGTCCGAATGAATGACCCGTAATAGATTATCGGCTGACCAGCGTTTGCGGGAATGGCGGGGCTGCCGACGACCGCATTGGTGCCGCCGGCCGGACCCGTATTGGTTGTCTTGGTGATATCCGAATCGACGGTAAATCCGCCGCTACAAGCCGAAGCCCCGGCAGGCGCGGTAATGGTGCAGGTAAGCAGTGTCGGGGCGGTGGTATTGGGTGACTTGACGCAGGTTGTGCCATAGCCATTGACCGTGGTGCCATGGATGTCGGTGTATAGCGAATTCAGCCGGGTGCTGGCCGTGCCGCTATTGGAGGAAGTCCACGAGCCGGATTTACCGAAATTGGTAGCCCCGCACTTGAGTGAAATACTTTTGTTCTGGGCTACCGCCGTAAGCTTGAGTGTGCCGGGTGTCGGGGCTGTCGCGGGTGCAGCAGGTACTTCCGGGACGTAGGGTGAGGCGGCGACGGCAGGCGAAAAGAACTTGGTCGGATAGCGGGGATATTTGAACGTGGTGTTATTTATCCCCTGACAGGTGCCCGCGGCCGGTGTGGCACTGGTCGATGCAGCGGAAGAGTTGCACCAGCGCAGCACGGCCGGGTAGGAGAAGGTCGCCGTCTGGGTGAGCTGGCAGTTCTTTAAATTCTGCGCATCACAAAATTCGCCAGGGACAATCGTGTAGTAGAAAGGACCGAAGGTCCGGGCGACGGCGGTCGCGCTGCCCGGCGTGCCGGTTGCCACGTTGCCGGTGCCGGTTGATAGCTTGGAACGAGACACCGGGTAGGACACGCCACCTACGGTACACGGTAGGGTCGAACTGTTGCAGATTAGATTGTCGTTGCGCAGGCAGTTAGTGTAAGCCGTGCTCGTACACCATTCCACGTCCGGAAATGAAGTCACCAGGTTGGTGGAACTGGTGCTCACCTTCCCGTAAGCATCGTTCTTCACGGAGGTCCACGGCGAACCTATGTTGGGATAGGTGGTCGTGTTGAGCGTGCCATCCGCATTGTAGAGAACCGGGGGTGTGTAGGTGATTGCCGGGTTATAGGCAACGCCATTGAATCCACTGTTCCTGAACAGGGCCGGCACATTGGTGTACCTGAGACCCCCGCTACTGGGGTCTGTATCGTCCGCCCAGTCCGGCAGGTAATTCCACCCCATACTGCCCGAATCATCGAGGATGAACATCACGTTGGGCTTCACCGTGGAGGTGGTGGAGGTCGTTAGCGGTGCTGTCGCCAACACAACCGGGGCGGCCAGCGCGGGTGGCGGCAATGCAAGGCCGGTAACCAGGGTAAGTGTCAACAGCTGGCGGGCGATAGCGCTGATTTTCAAGTCGCGTTTCATGGTTGTCTCCTAATAGACAAAGGCTTGCACGTAGCTGACGGTGTTCTTCGGGCCGGTCACCCGGGAGGTAATGCGAATTTGGGGCGTCTGGCCAGCCACCGGACAGCCAGGCCCACTGCAAATTTCTTGCGGCAGGGGAATCGCCTGCCCGTTCTTGTCTTCCAGTGCGCCGCTGAACAGACAATCCGCCGTTTGAACGGGGAGATCGGCGTTGCGACACATGCGCTGGATGATGTAACGGATGTTGTTGCCGCTGCTGTCAGTTACCTCGGGGATAGTGCTGGCATTCCACGTGGCGTCGGCAAACAGGTCCAGGGCAGGGGTGACGTTGGAGTAGTAGCCACTGGTCGGAATAGTGGTATTGAAGGGGTGGACGCTTGGAGTGTTATTCAGTACGCTCGTGGCTGTATTTGCTGCCTCTGTTGCCGCCAGCCAGGCCATGGCGGCCTCAACGCCGGCATCCGCAGAAGTGGTTGCCGCCTGTCTGAATGCCAGATTGCCGGCGATGAGGGTGCTGGTATCTACCGAGCGCACCAGCGCGGCGGCTGCGAGCGACAGAACCAGCAGGGCGATCAGTGCGAAAAACAGTACCAGACCGCGCTGTTTCAAGGTGCGCATTTGCTCAGGAAGGCCTTTGTGCAGTGTGCTCATAACGTATCCTTAGACCAGATCACGTTGCGCAGGGGAATGATGGTTTCAAACACCCGGTAGCGGTAACGCAGCCAGTCCGGGTCGTTGTCACTCAGGTCGATCGTGGGTGCTGGAGATGCTGTGGTGCCTTCCCATGCGCACAGGCCGGTCGGTGCCGCTATGGTCGTGGAACTGCATGCGGCGGTTACCGCCGACAGTTCCTTTTTTTCGTTGCGGGCCACGACGGCGAGGCGAATTGCCTTGATGCGATTGCGGTCGGCGACGGTCGGCGCGGCCCAGGTACCGCCACTCGCATCCACCCACTGGGTGACCTGGTTCGAGTTGGCGGTGGCCGAAACGCCATATTGAGCCTGGAGATTGACGATGCCAGTCAGTGTCGGCACCCCATTGCGCACGAGGTTGCCGTTACTCACGGCATAGGTGATCTGGTTCCAGCTTCCCATGCAGGCAAGATTGGCGCTGACGGCAGTTGCGGCGGTATCAGCCAGTGTTACTGACATTGCGTTTACCGCAGTGCCCGTCACGGCGGTTACGGTCGATAAGGCACAGGTGGCTCCATCGGTCACCAGAGAAATATCCCCGGCCTGACAACCAAAGTTGGAGACAACAGACGTTGGTGGGCCCACTGCGGTAATCTGGGTAGGCACACCGCCCATCAGCGAACTGCCGTAGCGGATGACGACCGTGTCGCTGGCGCTGACACCGGAAGCCACCACACCGTTGGTGATGCTGACAGGAGAAATGCTCGTTATCCCGGTGCTGCCGTAAGTGACCGTCGTGCATTCGAGCGGAGAGTTGGTCACCGGTAACAGGGGATAGCCCGCCAGCTGTAGTTCACGCCCGATGCTGTAGAGAGCGATGCCGCCATTTGTCTGCGCATCGGCGGCCCCTGTGGTGGTGCGTGTTTTCACCTCGAAAGCCGACATGACCTGAATGATGACCCCGGTCAGAAGCAGGCCGATGGCCAGCCCGACCAGAAGCTCGATCATGGTGAATCCGGCTTGACGGGAAGATGAGCGCTTGCCTTTCGATATCATGATGCTAGCCCCCGGTAATGCTGGCGGTGGTGGTGAAGCTATGTTGAGACTCCCCCGGCTGTTGCCAGGTGATCGTCACCGTGAACTGGCCGGCGACCGGTTGGGTGATGGAGCGTGTGCCGCCCGGCAACAGGGCGGAGATATCGGTATCCGCTTCAAGGTAGGAGTTGAGGTTGTCAGGGTCGGCCCACATCAACCCTATCCTTTGCTGCGCGATATAGCTGGCATCGGCACGATATTTTGCGTCAGACGTATTCTTGATCATGACGGCCTGCACACCGATGATGGCGATCACTGCCATGGAAAAGATCAGGATGGCAATCAGCGTTTCCAGCAACACTGCACCTTGTTGTGCTGCTTTAAAGGAGGGGGTCTTGGGCATGATGTCTCCGTTTAGCATGCGCTTGGACTGGAACCGGTTGTCAGGCTGGGGTCGCACATCCTGGCGTTGCCACCTACGCCAATCGTGACACGCATATCCCGACTGGCACCTGCCGCAGTAAGGTCAATCAGCGTGATTGAGGCCGAGCCGTCGCCGTTGGCCACTAGCACTCCGAAATTGTTGAAGGTGACCGTGGTTGCGCCTGCTGGTAGAACCGAGACGGTCACGTTTCCTGAGGTTTCTGCGCTGGGCCGTGACTCGATGATCGAAGCAGGGTTAACCACACTGACCGTCCAGGAAGAGTCAGTCCCCAGCACGAAACTGACATTGGTATTGCGCGCCACCGCTTCTCCGCGCGCCTTTTGCATGCCATTCGTGATGGCCCCACCCGCGTTGCGGATCTGGATGTTCTGCATCCATGTCCGGAAGCTGGGTAGGGCAAGTGCCATCAAAATAGCCATGATCACAACGGCGATCATCAGCTCTACTATGGAAAAACCGGCAGATTTGCGAACGGACGAAGCGTTCAACACGACCCTCCTTTTTTCACGACCCAGCATGAGGTGTTATCGCCCCAAATTGTGTTCGAGCCCTTTGTGTTGGTTTCATTGATGGTGTAGTTGAAACCGAGCAGCCTACCCGTGCCGGTCGCAGTTATCGTATAAGTTGATACGCCAAGGCCTGAGCAGGTGTAGGTGAATGATGCCGTCGCAGCCGGACACGGCCCGCCTGCGTAGGTGCGGTTGTCCTGGAAAAACTGTTCCATCTTGACGCGGCCATCGGGCAAGGTCGAAATCGCCTCGGCCAGCTTGCCGCGCGTGATGTAATCGTTGTAGGCCGGCAGGGCGACCATGGACAATATGCCCACGATTGCAACGACAATCATCAGTTCGATCAGGGTGAATCCTTGGTTGGCGCGTGTCACGATCTATTCTCCAATCTGGTTGTTGCAGCTTAATCCGCACTGCCGGGACGATCAACCTGATTCCGACGAAGGGTGAGCTTCGGGGGATGAGCGGCCGACAGTTGGATAATAAGGAGACATTGCGATTTTGGCTATAATCTTGAGACGGTAATGCTGCTGTAGCTCAGATGGTAGAGCAACTGATTCGTAATCAGTAGGTCACCAGTTCGATTCCGGTCAGCAGCACCAGTAATACCAAGGCCTCCAGCGATGGGGGCCTTTTTCTTTTTGGGTACGGGCTAGCACCGGGCTAGCAGTAGGGG
>CAJBAP010000265.1 GCA_903950295.1 uncultured Rhodocyclaceae bacterium | reverse complement strand
CGGGACTTGTATGCCATCGAACAAAAGGGTGCCACCGCCTGGGTGCTTGGCGCTGAGGGCGAGGGATTGCGGCGACTGACGCGCGAAACCTGCGACGAACTGGCGCGGATTCCGATGTTTGGTTCAGTCGAGAGCCTGAATGTCTCGGTGGCGAGCGGCATTTGCCTGTATGAGGCACGCCGTCAGAGGATTTGAAAAGAATTCGCGCATAGCGCGCCGCAAGTCTCCCCTGCCGCGAGGAAGGGGCTGGGGGATGGCGGGCCTACGTCGTTACCAGAGCTTCCACCAAGGCTCGGTGCGATTCAGCCCGCGCTTGTAATACTCGCTGTTGGGGAAGTTCTTTTTCATCACGCGCTCGGTATCGTCACGCAGATCGGCCATGTTGAGGGCATCGTAGGCCTTGATCATGACGAACAGGGCTTCCTCGTTGGCGGGGGCATCGGGGTAAGTCTTCAGAGCAGACTGGGCGCGGTTGAGGGCGGCCACGTAGGCACCGCGCCGCATGTAGTAGTGGGCGACGTGCACTTCGTGCGCAGCCAGCGCATTCACCAGATAGGCCATGCGCAGCGTGGCATCCTTGGCGTACTTGCTCTCCGGATATTTATTGACGAGCGCCTTGAAGGCCTCAAAGGATTCCGCCGCCGCCTTGGGGTCGCGCTCGGTGAGATCCTGCATGCTGACGTGGCCGAGCATGCCCAGGTCTTCGTTGAAATTCACCAGCCCTTTCAGGTAGTAGGCGTAATCAACGTTGGGGTGATTCGGATGCAGGCGGATGAAGCGGTCGCAGGCGGCAATGGCCGAGGCCTTCTCTTCCTGCTTGTAATAGGCGTAGGCGACCTCGAGCTGTGATTGCTGGGCGTAACGACCATAGGGGTAGCGCGCTTCCAACTTCTCGAAATACTTGACCGCCTTGTCGTAGGCCCCTTCGCCCATGGCGGACTTGGCTTCGGCATACAGCTTGTTGGCCGACCAACCGGCGGTTTCATCGATCTGTTCGGGCAGCAGACCACAGCCGGCAAAAAACGCCAGTGAGAGAAAGGCAAGCAGGGAAGCTAAACTACGCATGATGAGCCTATTCAAAGTGAGCCAACCAAGTTGAGCCAGATAAGTGCGATCGATTATAGCCCAGCGGAAATCATGGTTCCGACCGAATGCGCCGGCTTGCGACTGGATGCCGCGCTAGCGCGGTTGCTGCCCGAACACTCGCGCAGTCGCCTGCAGGCCTGGCTCAAGGACGGGCTGATTACCCTCGATGGCAACACGGCGGAGGCCAAACACAAGGTCTGGGGCGGGGAGCGCCTCTCCATTGCCGTCCCGCCAGCGCCGACTTTTATCGATGCGGCAGAGGACATTGCGCTCCCCATCCTGTTCGAGGACGCAACACTGATCGTTATCGACAAACCCGCTGGACTGGTCGTGCATCCGGGCAATGGCAACGCGAATGGCACGCTGATGAATGCGCTGCTGCACCATGCACCGACACTGGCCGGCGTGCCACGCGCCGGTATCGTGCATCGACTCGACAAGGAAACTTCCGGCCTGCTCGTCGTTGCCAAGACCCTGGCGGCGCAAACCGATCTGGTGCGACAGTTGCAGGCACGCACGGTGAAGCGTCACTACCTCGCACTGTTGCACGGCATGGTGCCCCATGACGGCACGGTGGATGCACCGCTCGG
>CAJBAP010000264.1 GCA_903950295.1 uncultured Rhodocyclaceae bacterium | reverse complement strand
GGTGCCGGGCGAACTCGTCGCCATTCCCGAACACTTGCGCGGGGATGTTTCCGCGTATGTGATCGGCCAACTTCAAGAACGCTGCGGTTCAGTCGGCTTCGTCTGGGTAGATCAACAGAAGATGGCCGGCTGGGCCTGTTCGTGGCGGTAAGCGATCATGCATTGCCTACCTGAAACCGGTTACCTGCGTCTTTACCAAATCATCGGCAACCCGAAAGCCGACCCACCGCTGCCACCAATCATCCCCGTATGCAAATCCACTTGGTGGGCCGGCGTCAAGGAAGGCCGCTACCCGCAACCGGTGCGCACCCTCGGCAAACGCATCACGGCATGGCGGGCCGAGGATATTCGGGCGTACATCGAGGGGGCGGCACAAGAAACCGACTTACGTTAGACTCCGCGCTGATAACCAATGAGTTTATGAGGTATGAAGCTACCGAATTTCGACAAAGCGCATATCGATATCGCCAAGCTAACCGGTTACGTGTTGAATGCCAACCACCCGGAGGGGCGCCACAAGGCGCGTGTATTTCTGTCTGCACTTGGTATCGGCTCCGCAAACAGCAAATGGCTGGCAGATGCAATTCTGGCCGCTGTCAGTCGTTACGACGCGGTACTGCAGGTCAACACCGAATGGGGTGCAATTTATCGCGTCGATGTCGAAATCCTGCGCGGACAGCGGTGCGCCAAAATCAGAACGGCTTGGCTATGCAAGCTGGAAGAGACTAGACTCGTGACGTGCTTTGTAATTGGAGAGTGCAATGAAAATGCATGACGTCGTAGCCACACTTGAAGATTTGCCCGTGGCCCATCTCGCCAAAGGGCAGGTCGGCACTATCGTGGATGAGTTGGATAGAGAAGTCGTACTCGTGGAATTTGCGGACATCGATGGCGTTGCCTATGCCATCGAGCCTATTCCTTGCCACAAGCTCATGGCGCTACATCACCGTCCGGCATTGGCTGCATAACCTCTCCCGGCGCTGACTCTGTTCCATTCGGCTGACTCGAAGACACTGTCTTGCGCGGCACCAGCGAAACTTCCGTCTTCCCCTGCCTGAAGTCGTCCAGCATATCCGCCCAGCCCTGCATTACTTCCTTGCGTTCGACCAGCAGCGTGGCGCGGTTGTAGGCACGGCGCGTGGCGTTCTGCTCCTGGTGCGCCAATGAGCGCTCGATGACATCCGGCCGGATCGCGGCGTCATTCGCCAGCGTGGAAAACGTCGAACGAATGCCGTGCGCGGTGAAGCGTTCGGTAAATTTCAGTGCTGTGCCAATACGCAAGAAAACATTGTGAACGGCCGCCCGCCCCAGCGGCTTACGGAAACCGAGATGGCTGGTGAAAACCAGGGGATGCATGCCGGTGACGGTCTTGAGTCCCACCAGGATTGCCAACGCCTGGCGACTGAGCGGCACGACATGATCCTCGCGCATTTTCATGCGCGGGCCGGGAATGCGCCACAGCGCCTGGTCGAGGTCGAACTCCGACCACTCGGCATTTAATAACTCATTCTTTCTAACGAGCGTCAGCCAGAGCAACTGGCAGGCAGCCCGTGTCGGCAACCAGGCATCGATCTGGTCGACGCGATTCAGGAAGCTGCCGATGTGCTGAAGCTCCAATGGCCGGTGGTGCTTGACCTTGGCCAGCTTGATGAGTCCCTTGAGCGGGTAGGTTGGATCTTCCTCGATCAAGAGCCGGAGAATGGCGAAACGGAATACACCGCCTAACCACATGCGCGTGACCTTGGCGGTGGTCGGAGAACGCCCATTGATGCGATCGATGACATCGAGCACATGCACGGGTTTGATGTCACCGATGTTCATCGCGCCGAGATAAGGATTAACGTTTTTCTTGAAGCCCTGCTCGATGTTGTAGCGATAATTCTC
This sequence comes from uncultured Rhodocyclaceae bacterium, assembly GCA_903950295.1. The sequence continues at coordinate 2,878 of CAJBAP010000264.1, read as the reverse complement.
CGACCATTCCTTGCCGTGCTCTGCCATCCAGTTTTTCGCGACGGCCTCGAAGCTTTGGGTGTTTTCCAGTCGGCGGCGTAATACGGCGAACTTGCGCTCACGGGCGGGGTGGACGCCCTGCTTGATCAGGGCACGCGCCTTGAGGCGTGCCTCGCGGGCCTCTGACAGGGTGAAAATTCCCTGCGTCAGACGCAGCGCTTTATCGTCTTCGCTTTCATCGGACGGGATCGGTTTGGCCGGGTATTCGCCGAGGGCGAACAGGTTTTCCTTACCGTCAATTCTGTAGCGTAAACGCCACAGTTTTGAGCCAGTGGGACGCACGTCAATATACAGCCCGTGGCTGTCGGTAAGCTTGTATGGCTTCTCGGATGACCTCGCGTTGCGGAGGGTCAGATCGGTCAACATGGCAGGTAAGTGTTGGTTTTACGGAACCCCGGCGATGGCTACATCACCTTAATTGTACCCGCAAAAATACCCGCTTTTGTGTTGGATTGCAAGCCATCCTGCTGGATGACAATGGACACTAACTACTTGATTTACGTGGGAGGTATGGATGTTGCTGGACTACCTTGGAGAACCCATGCAATTATTTTGCAGAAACTCCTTTACTTAGGTTTTTGATGGGTTCAATGACTCCACGTGGTTGGCCACTGTTCCCGGGTCCCTCAAATCACTGAGGATGGACGCATTCTGCCAGCGGGAAGCAACTCGCTCCAACAGGAATGACAGAATCGCAACACTTTTGGCCTCGGTTTGTTGTTTTTTCCCAACCCACCGAAGTGAAAGTCGGCGCTGGCCCTGATTACCCGGATGATAGAATGAATGCCTATTGCTTACAGGAGGATGACTTTATGAGTGCTGCTCTATCCCCCATCCTCTCCGAGTTCGAGACTGTCGAGCAGGAGGATAGCTATACCGTATGGCTGCGCAGCAAGGTGGCCGCGAGTTTGGCCGATCAGCGACCCAACCTCCCCCACGATGAAGTGATGGCTGAGATGGACACCATCATTGCAGACGCCGAATCCACCGCATTACGGAGCGCCTGATTTGCTGCCAGTCATTTGGCGACCCGTCGCACGCGATGATTTAGCAAAGATCATCCGCTACATCGCCAACGAGAACCCGGCAGCAGCGCGACGGATGAAACGGTTGTTGCAAGAGTCCATCCTCCCGGTTGCCGACCACCCTTACTTGTACCGCCAAAGCGAAAGGGTTCCGGGTTGCCGCGAGATCGTGGCGCATCCGAATTACGTCATTCTCTACCGCGTTGCCGCCGTTTGCATTGAGGTTGTGAACGTGGTTCACGCCCGCCAGCAATATCCTTCGGAATAATAGGGGTCATAAGAATGGGGGGTACGGAAAGTCGGCGCTGGCGGGACGGCGTGCCAGTTACTCCTGCTTGCCGTAATTTCTGAACTTCTCCATCACTCGCACCATTTCGTCGGCGGGCAACAGTTGCGGCTGCCCGAGTTGCAGCACTCGCCAGTATTGTTCGCAAAGCGCCTCGAATTCGATGGCCAGCGCCAGTGCTGCCTTGAGGTCGGCACCGAAGACCACCATGCCGTGGTGCGCCATCAGGCAGGCACAGCGATCTTGCAGTGCAGCGAGGATGGCATCCGACAGTGCCTGCGTGCCAAAGGTGGCATAGGCGGCGCAGCGCACCGTGTCGCCGCCGAAACGGGCAATCATGTAATGGAAGGGCGGAATCTCGATGCCATGGCAGGCCAGCGCCGTAGCGAAGGGGGCGTGGGTATGGATGATCGCCCCCGCCTCGGGTCGCGCGGCGTAGATATCGTGGTGGAAACGCCATTCGGAAGATGGCTTGCGCCCGTCAATGGCCGTACCCCATGCGGGGCATTTCATCCCGCCAGCGCCGACTTCTGGCGGCGCTACCCCAATGCTGACTTTTGCCATGTCCCCGGCAACGCAGTCGTCGTAGGCCATGCCGGTGGGGGTGATGATGAAGCCATCGGCGCAACGTGCGCTGACGTTGCCTGCCGCGCCCCGGTTGATGCCGGCGGCGTTCATGGCACGGGCGGTGGCGAGGACTGCGGCGGAAAGATCGGTCACGGTTTCACGCAAACCAAGGGTGGGTTAGCGGCAACGCAAAAGGGAGCGGCAATCGTCCGCAGGCTCAATTCAACTTGCCGTGGCAATGCTTGTATTGCCACGCTATGCAATGCAAGCCTGTGTTTATGGACTTCTTAAAGTGAGTTTTCATTGTGCACAACATTTGCATAACAAGATAATTGGTTGGATTGTCGCGATTTTAACAGCCCACCCAACGATCTCTATTCTTTAGATATTTGTGGCTCTCTGATAATCTCCACCCCAATCTCTTTATTTACACCCATGCTGTCCCATGACTTTGGTGGAGGCTTATAGAGAGATTCAGGTATTGGAGAAAGCTTAAAGTCCGCAGAATCACCAACACTCACCTTGCCAGTAGTCCTCTGCACATCAGCACTCTCAGACTGTAGGAGTTGATGGCTTAAAGAATTAATGCTTTGCGGTTTGTTGTGAATAAATGTTCTCACTCTTTCCTGCTCAGCCGCTCTAATTACTCTCATTCTCTCCTGCTCAGCCGCAACAGCCTGTTTTTTATCAATGCCAACAATTTTATAAAGATAAACGGCAGTTAATAAAATCGCGATTAGTATAACTAGCAACACGCGAGGCGAATTCTCTTGCCCATCTCTCATTGTTTTACTTTCTCATTTCTCGCCAACAGCTAGCCACACTCATTGCTTTCCAAATATCCATTTGGACATTTGTCCTTTAAGTAAATAAGTATACCTAAACCAACAAAACTTAAGAACATTAAGAATAAGACAAATATTGCATTGTATCCCTTACCTCTTCCATAATTGAAAAACGT
>CAJBAP010000263.1 GCA_903950295.1 uncultured Rhodocyclaceae bacterium | reverse complement strand
TTGCGGCAATGCCAGGTCTGATAGGTCAGCGAGATCTTTTCCGTCAGTTCTTGCAAGCGCTGCGTGAGTTCTTCACGGACATCCGGCGCACGCAGGTCGGCCCCTGCCATGGCGAGCAGTTCCTCGCGCGTGTAGCCATAGGCGCTCAGGCAGGAATCGCTGATTTCGATGATGCGACGCTCGGCATCGAGGACAACGACGCAGTCGCTGGCATTTTTCATCAACGCTTTGATGCGCCGCAGCCCATGCTCGCGCTCGCTCGCGACACGCCGGCTCTCGGTAATGTCTATTCCCGTACTGAGCGTGCCGGTGATCAGTCCGGCGGCGGCGCTCGTGTAGGCATTGCGCCAAAGAATCAGGCGCTGAGATCCATCCCGGCACAGAATGGAATTTTCAAATTCCTCGATTGACTCGACGTCTCCCGCCATGATGCGCTGGAATACCGGGAGCACAATCTCCCTGCCCTCGGGCTGCGGCAGGCAGGTTTCAAACCAGTTGCGACCCAGCAACTCGTTTTCGGCATAGCCCAGCAGCTTCAGGGCGGCGGGGTTGATCATGGTGATCTTGCCGGCGCTGTCGAGCGCGACCATCAGGACCAAGGCTGTGTTGAGGTAAAGCTGAATCCGGTCGCGTTCCAGACGCAGATCCTCTTCGATCTGCTTGCGCGCGGTAATGTCCTGCACGAAACCTTGCGACTGCAGCGGCTTGCCTGTGGCGTCGAACTCCGACATACATTTCTCATGTACCCACTTGATGCGCCCGTCACTCATACACAGTCGGTGCGTGATCTCATACGGCAGACGGGTCTTGAGCGAGTTGGTATAGGCCTCGTTCACTGCGGCGCGATCTTCCGGCGCGATGGCGTTAAGGAAGGCGGCGTAGGTCGCACCGAACTGGTACGGATCGATCTCGAACAAACGGTACACCTCATCCGACCAGATCAATTTGCCGCTGACCACGTCCAGCGTCCAGCTGCCGAGGTGGGCGATACGCTCGGCGTCCTTCAGGCGACTTTCGCTTTCGCGCAACGATTCCTGCCGCAGCGCCACGGATTCCAGCAGGCGGTTGAAGCCACCGATCAGTTCGCCGATTTCATCCTGGCTGGTAACGGGCAAGGGCAGCGGGGGCAGCGCTGTCGCCGACAGGGTGGCGAGGGTTTTTGTGGTGGCCAGCAGCGGTGAGAGCTGGCGCCTTAACATCCGCCAGGTCATCCACCAGGTCAGGCTGCCCACCACGAGCGTCAGGAAGAGCGTGGCCAGCAGCATTCGCCGCAGCAGGGCGTGGATTGGGGCAAAGGCCTCCGCAGTGGGCAAAATGGCCGCCACGTACCACCCTGCCGTCGGAACACTTTTGGCCGAGACCAGGACTTCTACCCCAAAGGGATTGACCAAAACGTCCGACCCTTCGTATCCATCGATGAAACGGTCGATCGACGGGTTGTGTCCGGCGGCGGGCAGCACTTCCATGACGCGGCTCTTGTCGGTGGCGGTGACAATCAGCCGGTACTGTGACGCGACGATCAGATAGCCCCCAGTCTTGCCGTAGGTGTTTGCCGTCACACTGTCGAGAAAATTGTGCTTGCTCAGGTCGGTTACGCCGGCCAGGGCGCCGATCACCTTGCCCTGAGCATCGCGAATGGGTACCGCCATGACGAAAATTGGGTCCTTCAGTACCTTGCCTGTGATCGGCTTGCTAATCGTGGATTTCCCCTCCCGGAGAACGGCAATCATATATTCCCGGTCAGCGTAATTTGTGCCGATCAGTGCGGGCAGGTTTGAGGCAATAACGATACCGTCTTGACGGCTAATCCAGGTGCCGCCGTTGAACAGGTGTTGCGCTAACGACTGCTGCTCGAGGAATGCCTGAGAAACCGCCGTATCGTTCAGTATCGCCGGGGTAATGCGTCCGGCGAGTTTTTTCAGCCCAATTAACCGGTCGTCCAGCTCACGTTCGACCTCCTCGGCCAGAAGGGAAGCTGTCGAGAACTGCTGGCTGCCCAACTGGCTTTGCATGTCATCACGTAGCAGTCGACTGGCGTAGAACGCCATCGACCAGGTGCCGGCGAGAAAAACGACCAGCGTAAAGGCGGTCACCCTGGCCTTGAGCGATCGCGACTGAAAGAAATTCCGGGGCATGCCGATCTTTACCTTTGATCAGAAGCGTGCACTATGAAGCATTTCGGGAATTGATCAACATGCCAGCGGTTACTCCAGCGCCGTCCCGCCAGCGCCGACTTTCTAGGCCACCTGCCAGGCCGGGATCGCCTCCACTTGCGGCGTCAGTGGCAGTCTCTCAGGCACCAGACAGATCGTCGCCCCGGGGCCGACTTCCAGCCCCAGATGCGCCAGCACCGGGAAATGGCGCACGGCATCGCGCCCCGGCTGGGCGGTCTTCTTGATCTCGACCGGATGGACGCGGCCGTCGCGCACGATCAGCACGTCGATTTCCTTTTTGTCCTTGTCGCGGTAGTAGTAGAACGGCGCTTCCTTGCCGTTGTGCCACCAGCTTTTCAACATCTCG
>CAJBAP010000262.1 GCA_903950295.1 uncultured Rhodocyclaceae bacterium | reverse complement strand
GTATCTTTCGCATCGAGTGCGGCCTGGCTGATGAAATTCTTCGCCTTGAGTTCCTGCGTGCGTTTGAGGTCGGCGGCGGCGAGGGTGCGATTGGCCTCAGCCTGTGTTGCTGTCAGTTGCGCATCGGCTGGATCGAGCCGCGCTAGCGGCTGACCTGCCTTGACGCGTGCGCCGGCATCGACCAGTCGCTCGATGATCTTGCCGCCGACGCGGAAGCCGAGCGTTGTCTCGTGACGAGCGCGCACTTCGCCGCTGTAACGATTTTCAGTTGCCGTCTCGCCAGCGCCGACTTTTAGTGTCCTGACGAGCTTGGGGCCAACCGACTGAGCTTCCGGCGGCGGCGATTTTTCGCCGCAGGCGACCAACGCCGGTACGATGCACAACCACCAATATTTCATTTGCTGACCTTTCGTGAAGCTACGTATTATGCAGCTTGCCTTCGATAAGCTTCGCCGTCAGAATCACGCCATTGAAACAATGAAGAAGTGGAGTCACCATGTCCAGCATCGTTAACGTCGTTTTCGAGCACAACCGCGAGTACGAGTTCATCGCCCACGCTGAACCCTCACGCGAGGAGGCCAATCGCTGGCTCAACGCACAGTGGGAAGAGTTGGAGTGCGAACCATCCAACCCGATGGGCAAGGTGCTGGTGCTCGACAAGATTCTCAGCGTGGCCAAATACGGCGGGGAAAAGCGCTTCGCCACCCCGGGCGAATGGTCGCAGCGTTACGCCGATGTCGTTGCCACGGTGCTGGAGCGTCCCGTGGTGCGTGTCGATGTTGCCGAGCACGTGGTCGGCTGAAATTTATTCCGTTTCACCCCAACGCGGCATCAGCGTGTGCGGCACGCCGAGCCGGTCGAGGATGCGGGCGACGACAAAATCGACCAGCCCGTCGATACTCTGCGGCCGGTGGTAGAAGCCGGGGTTGGGTGGCAGGATCACCGCGCCGGCACGGGTCAACTTGAGCATGTTCTCGAGGTGGATGGCAGAGAGCGGCGTTTCACGCGGCACCAATATCAGCATCCGGCCTTCCTTGAGCATGACGTCAGCTGCGCGCGTGATCAGGTCCTTGGCTGTGCCGGCAGCCACTTCTGCCAGCGTACCCATGGTGCAAGGACAGATCACGTAAGCGTCAGGCGGGTTGGAGCCCGAGGCCGGCGGGGCGTTCCAGTCGTCGCGGCCAAACACGGTGAGGCGTCCCGCGGTATCGCCAAAGCGCGCGGCCAGCAGGCGCTGTGCCTCACGCGGCTGCGCGGGCAATACCAGATCGGTTTCCTGCTTGGCGACGATCTGCGCCGCTTGCGAATACATCAGTGAAACCCGGCAGCCGGCGGCCAGGAGGCAGTCGACGAGGCGCAGGCCATAGGACATGCCAGAGGCACCAGTCCAGGCAACGGCAATAGTCTTCATGGGATTTCTTTCAACAGTCGTGCGGCGATCAAGCCGTTCACGATACCGAAAACCAGCGCGCTGGCGGCAAACATCGGTGCGAGATAGAACACACCGTCGTGCGGCACCAGCCAAAGGCGGGCCAACACCAACTGCCCGCCGATATGGGCGAAGGCCGCCAGCAGGCTCGCCGTGACCGGTCCGAACCAGCGTTGCGGCAGCCGCGCAGCACCTGCCAGTGCTGCCAGGCTCGCCAATGCGCCGGTGAGACCGAGAAAGAAACCCGGCGCAAGAAATTGTCCGACCAGCAGGCTGCCAGCAAGGACGCGCAGCAGCGATACCCAGGCTGCATCACGCCAACCGTGGCGTGCGAGCACTACCAGAATGACAAGGTTGGCAAGCCCGGGCTTTACGCCGGGGAGGGGGGAGGGCAGCGCTGCCTCGGCGATAGTGAGCGCAATCGCCGCCGCCGCATAACGGGCGATGCGGCGGTCGTCGGGTGTAACCGGGAGTTCAAGAAGCACGTCGGGCCGCTTAGTAGTTGATGCTGTCATGACTCGGATCACGTCCCGAAAGACTCAGGCTGACATGGTTGGGTGCGCAAATGGCAATGGCGTTCGGCCGAGTGAGCCAGCCCTGCTGTACGCAATACTGGCGTGGGCCGGGGTCGGAGAGCACGCGTGCGCGACCGGGAGCGATCTCGATCAGGGTCTCACCCAGCGGCCCCTTGACGGAGTAGCGGCGTGTTGTGGCAAGAGGAAATTCGGCTACCACGCGGCCATCAAGCCGCACCACGGCACGCTCTGCTTTGCCACCAGACCACAGCAGCGGGAATGATGCGGAGACAACCGCTGCCGCGATCAGCACGGTTACCCAGTCGCCCGCGCGCAGTAAGTCGAGCCAGGCTTTCACTGCAGTTTCACTGGGCCAGGGTGCGATGACGTACCAGCACGCGCGCCTGGTCCTTGAAGTGGGCAGCAAGGCCCTCGGCAAACCACACCGAGCGGTGCTGGCCGCCGGTACAGCCAAGGGCGACCGTGAGGTAGGAGCGATTGTCGCGAATATAGGCAGGCAGCCATGTATCCAGGTAGTGGCGGATGTCATCGAACATCTTGATTACTTCAGGTTGGCCGGTGAGGAACTTGATGACTTCAGCATCGCGCCCGGTCAACGGACGCAGCGCGGGGTCGTAGTGGGGATTGGGCAGGCAGCGTACGTCGAACACCAGGTCGGCATCGAGCGGCAGTCCGTATTTGAAGCCAAAGGATTCGAACAGCAGCGTCAAGCCACTGCTGCCTGCCTCGGCTAGCGCAACAAAATCCTTGATCATCGCGCGCAGGGCATTTGGCCGGATGTGGCTGGTGTCGATGCTGTGGCCGAGATTTTTCAGCGTTTCGAGCGCCTCGCGCTCGTGCGCGATGGCCTCGGCCAGTGTGCTCTCGCCATCGGCCATCGGGTGGCGCCGCCGTGTTTCGGAAAAGCGCTGGATCAGCACGTCGTCGCGTGCGTCGAGGAAAATGAAGCGGACGGCGATTCCGCTGGATTCCAATTGGCGCAGTTGCGGTGGCAGGGCGGCGATCGAGGTGCCCCCCCGCATGTCGACCGCTACGGCAACATGTTCATGGCCTTCGAGCCGCAAATGGTCGACCAGTTCTCCGAGCAGCGGCGCAGGCAGGTTGTCGACACAGTAATAGCCGGCATCCTCCAGCACGTTCAGGGCGATAGATTTACCGGAGCCGGACAAACCACTGATGAGTACGAGTTGCATGGCGTCACAAAGTAGAAAAAACGAGCCCTATGGTAGCATCGGCCGCACTTCACACAAGACAGCAGCAGACGATGTCAAGCCAGGTTTTTCGCTGGAAATCACGCCCTACACTAGCTGGCGCACCCGTGTTTCTCCACCCATGGCTTGCCGACCCCGCGTCCCTAACCGCCCGAATTGTCACCCGCTGCCAGCAGTTTCAGGTGCGGGTGCTGCGCGAGACGCGTGCGTTGCCTTTCACCGACGAGCGCGGCCTGATTGATTTGCCACCGGGGCGTCATGCCTGGGTACGCGAGGTGCTGCTGATTGCCGATGGCGTGCCGGTGGTGTTCGCCCACAGTGTGCTGGCGCCGCGCGATCTCACGGGGGCCTGGCACATGGCGCAGGCCATCGGCAGCCGACCGCTGGGCGCCGCCCTGTTTGCCGACCCGGGTATCCGGCGCGGGCCACTGCATACTGCGCGCCTGACCTCAATCCATCCGCTGCACCGCCATGCTGCTGCTGCTGTTGGTGTGGCATTGCCAACCCTCTGGAGCCGACGCTCGCGTTTTTGTCGCTTGGGGCGACCGCTGCTGGTCACCGAAGTATTTTTGCCGGGCATCGCCCGGCTCGGCTAATCCGGACCACCCATATGATCCGTCGCAAACTGCTGTTGCTGCTTATCGGTATGAGCGCTCTTGCTTTTGCCGCGCCACCGAATCCCAAGGAGGGGCCGGTCGAAATTATCGGTGCCGAGTTTGGCATCTTCGACGCCAGCAACCCGAAAGAACTGGTTTTCGAACCCGCTAACGTCGTTCCTCACCGGGAGGGGCAGCGCTACGGTTGGACTATCGAAGTCCGCACCACCCGACGCAGCCTCGCCGTCCGCGAGGAGTATCTGGTGCCGACGGCGGCGACCGAGGCCGGTCCCATCGGCAACCTGACAGCCAACTCTTCCATGAACATTCCCCTGCCGCGCCGCAATCAGGTGAGCCAGCGCCAACTCGTGCCCGTAGGCGGCAGGATCTACGGCGAATGGGCCATCGGAGCGCATGAACCTGCCGGTCGCCGGCACCTCCAGGTCATCGTCGAGGGGCAAATTGCGGGAAGCTTCGAATACGAGGTGAAATAGGCCGGCTCAGGCCGCCATTGTTGGGCGCAACTGTCCATCGAACTCATCGATCGCACCGACCTTTTTCAGTTCGTCCAGTAACCAACCGGTGAGTGCCGGGATGTCCATGCCCAACAGGCGGGTACCGACGTCATGAAAGATCGGGATGTCGTCGAGATAAGCTTCAAGTCCGGCACGAGGCAGGCTTTGCAGGTCGAGCAGATTGAAGATGAAGCAGGCCTTGAGTGCGTTCCGGGCCATGCGTGTCGGATCGGCTTCGAAGGCAGCCAAACGCTTGAAAGCTCGCTCCAGAGCTTCATCAATCGTCCCGAAGTGTCGGCCGTGGCCTGGGATGACAGTATCGATGGCGAGGCGGCCGATCATCTCGAGCGTGCTGCGCGTCGCACTCAGGCCGCTCGGACCGCCGGGTTTGCTCAACAGTTCGCCGAAGACGATGCCAAAACCGTCTTCCCAGAGCGCGTCACCCGAGATGAGCAGCCGCGCTTCCGGGCAGTGAAACACCAGGGCATCCATGTCGTGGCCCGGTGCGGCGTGAGCCTGCCAGTCGAGTCCGCCCAAGGTTAATGTTTCGCCCGCTTGCACAATGCCGTCGTGCAGGAATCGGTCGCCGCGCTGGGCGGCCGGCGTGAGCAGCAGAGCGTTTTCATCCCAGTCGCGCACATGCGCCTCGATGCCAGCAGGTATCAGAATCCGGCAGGAAAATTCGCGCTGGAGTGCAGCATTGCCGCCGATGTGATCGGAGTGGGAGTGGGTGTTGATCAGCCGCGCCAAGGGCCGTACCCCATGCGGGGCATTCCATCCCGCCAGCGCCGACTTTACGAGTTCGATGGTCTGGGCGGCATGGCCGACGTAACCACTGTCGATGAGTGTCGCCCCATCATCATCGAACAGCAGGATATTGTTCGACGACAGCCAGCCGCGCTCGATGACGCGAATGCTGTCAGGCAGATTCGGAGTTGCCGTCATCTTGAAAAGTCGGCGCTGGCGGGACGGCGCTGGCGCTGGGTAGTGGGGATGGCACGCTGGCGGTGCCCCATGGCCGGCCGCAGCCGATGCAGTAGGCCTCGTCGGCATCGGGCAGGCAGACCCCGACGCAGAGATAATCCTCTTCCGCCCCCATCAGGCTGCGCGTTTGGCCAGAATTGCCTGAGCCACTTTCGATCCGGCTGTGCGGCCGAGTTGGCCGGATATCCAGGTAGCCGTATCGACCAGTTTGTTGAGGTCGACGCCACAATCGATCCCCAAACCCTGCAGCAACCAGACGACATCCTCGGTGGCAACGTTGCCTGAAGCCCCCTTGGCATACGGGCAGCCGCCGAGTCCAGCAACGGCAGCATCGAAAACATTTACGCCCATCTGCAGTGCGGCATAGACGTTGGCGATAGCCATGCCGCGGGTGTCGTGATAGTGGCCGGCGAGTTTCTTGATTGGCACGCGGCGCGCTACCGACTCGATCATCGCCTTGTTTTTTTCTGGCGTGCCGCCTCCGATGGTGTCGCCCAGCGAGATTTCGTAACAGCCCATTTCGAACAGTGCCCAGGCAACATCGGCCACGGCGGCGGATGTCACCTCGCCCTGGTAGGGGCACCCGAGCACGCAGGAGACATAGCCGCGCACCTTCACGCCTGCCGCTTTCGCGCGTGTCAGCACCGGCCGGAAGCGCTCGAGCGATGCCTTGATCGTGCAGTTGATGTTTTTCTGTGAGAAGGCCTCGGAGGCCGCAGCGAACACGGCCACTTCCGTGGCGCCGGCGGCAAGGGCGGACTCGAGACCCTGTTCATTCGGTATCAGCACTGGGTAGGCCACCCCGGGACGGCGTTCGATACCCGCCATGACAGCGGCGGCATCGGCCATTTGCGGCACCCATTTGGGTGAAACGAAGGCGGTGGCCTCGATGGCGCTCAGGCCGCAATCGACCAAGCGGCTAATCAGCTCGATCTTGGTGGCGGTGGCAACAGGTTGCTGCTCATTTTGCAAGCCGTCGCGCGGGCCAACTTCAACGAGCCGGACTTTCTTGGGCAAGTGCATGAAATCAATCGGCGGGTTCGAACACGACCAATTCTGCCCCATCTGCCACCTGTTCGCCAACCGCGTAGCAAAATTCCTTCACCGTGCCGGTGGCGGGTGCCACCAGCGTGTGTTCCATCTTCATTGCTTCCAGCACGATGAGTGGGGCACCTTTCTCAAGCTTCGCTCCGGGTTCAGCCAACAATGCAATGACCTTGCCCGGCATGGGCGCAGTCAGGCCGCCTTCGGCACCACCACCGGTTCCCGCGTGGAACAGCGGATCGATGGCAGCAAAGATGAAACTCATGCCGTCGAAGAAGACGTGACGCTTCTCGCCCGCCGCAACGACGGTGACGCCGAGACGGCGACCGTCGAGGTCGGCGCGCAACTGGCCATCCAACTGGAGATTGCCGGCGGCGGGCGTCGCCAGTCCATCCAGTTCGAGCATGCAGTTGCCCCCCCCATAGGCGGCGATCACGCGCTTTTCGTGGGGGCCGTGCCGCAGCAGAATCTCGCGCCGCGCCGCGCCATTGGCGCGCCAACCGTCGCGCAGGTGCCAGGGCGAATGCGGGTCGGCGCTACTGGTGGAATCGTCGCGGCCATAGTTCTGGTCGCGCAACAGTTCGGCCAGCGCGGCGAGCAGCCAGGCCTCGCGGGGCGGCACGGCAGCCGCCGCAGCGTCGGGAAACAGGAAGTCGTGCTCACGCTCGATCAGTCCGGTGTCGAGATCGGCGCGGGCAAAGGACGGGCAGGCCACCAAACGGGCCAGAAAGCCGACGTTGCTGGTGACGCCGACGATGCGGTAGCCGGCCAGCGCCTGCAGCATGCGCGCCAGCGCACGTTCACGACTCTCGTCCCAAACGATCAGCTTGGCGATCATCGGATCGTAATGCGGCGTGATCTCGTCGCCCTGTTCGACACCCGTATCCACGCGCACGTGCAGCGATTCCGCCGGTGGCACGAGATGGGCAAGACGGCCGGTGGCGGGCAGGAAACCTTTGTCGGCATCCTCTGCATAGATGCGTGCCTCCAGCGCGTGGCCGCGAATGCCCAGTTGCTGCTGTGTCAAAGGCAGCGTCTCGCCAGCGCCGACTTTCAGTTGCCACTCGACGAGATCGAGACCGGTAATCATCTCGGTGACCGGATGCTCGACCTGCAGGCGCGTGTTCATCTCCATGAAATAGAAGGTGCCATCTTGCTCATTTGTTCCTGGAACGATGAACTCGACAGTGCCGGCGCCGACATAACCCACGGCTTGCGCGGCGGCCACAGCTGCATTACCCATTTCCGCACGGCGCTCCGGTGTCATGCCCGGCGCAGGCGCTTCCTCCAGCACCTTCTGATGACGACGCTGCACCGAGCAATCGCGCTCGAACAGATAAACGCAATTGCCGTGCGTGTCGCCGAACACCTGGATCTCGATATGACGCGGGCGTTGCAGGTACTTCTCGATCAGCACATGGTCGTCGCCGAAGCTCGAACTGGCTTCGCGCTGGCACGAAGCGAGCGCAGCGGCAAACTCTTCGCTTTTATTAACAGCGCGCATGCCCTTGCCGCCGCCGCCTGCCGAGGCCTTGATCAGCACCGGGTAACCGATCCTGTCAGCCTGATCCTTGAGGTAGGCGGGTTCCTGATTGTCGCCGTGGTAACCGGGCGTGAGCGGCACGCCAGCCTTCTCCATGAGTTTCTTGCTTTCCGACTTCAGGCCCATCGCACGGATCGCGCTGACCGGCGGGCCGATGAAGACAACGCCGTTCGCCGCACAGGCTTCGGCGAATTCCTCGTTCTCGGAAAGGAAGCCATAACCCGGATGGATCGCTTGCGCCCCCGTGGATTTCGCGGCCCCGATGATCTTGTCGATAACAAGATAGGACTCGCGGGCAGCGGCCGGACCGATGCACACCGCCTCATCCGCCAGGCGTACATGACGCGCGCCGGCATCGGCCTCAGAATAAACGGCGACGGTGCGAATACCCATGCGCCGTGCTGTTTTGATGACGCGGCAGGCGATTTCGCCGCGGTTGGCGATCAGTAGCTTGCTGAACATGTTATGACCTCGAAGGGCCGCCCCGAGAGGGCATCGGTCCCCTTGTGGGGGGCAGCGAGATAAATTTGCGAGCGTGGGGGGCCATTAACTCACCCAGTTCGGTTTGCGTTTCTGCAGGAAGGCACTCAGCCCCTCCTGTCCTTCCGGCGAGACCCGCACATTGGCGATGCGATCCACCGTGTAGTCGATGACCTTCGGACCGAGCGGCCGACCGGTGACAGAACGAATCAGCGCCTTGCATTCGGCCATTGCCTGCGGGCCGTTTTTCAGCAGCGTCTCGACCCATTCGCCCACGGCATCATCGAGCGAGGCGTCGTCGGCCACCATTTCGTGGATCAGGCCGATGCGGTAGGCCTCTGCCGCTGAAAACATCTCGGCGGTGAGCATGTAGCGGCGTGCGTAGCGTTCGCCGATGGCGGCGAGTACATGCGGGCTGATGACGGCGGGGATCAGACCGAGTTTTACCTCGGTGAGCGCGAAGCGGGCGTCGAAGGTGGCGACGGCCATATCGCAGGCGGCGATGACGCCTATGCCGCCGCCATAGGCCGGCCCCTGCACGCGCGCGATTACCGGTTTCGGACAATCGGCGATGAGGCGCAGCATTTCGGCCAACTCGCCTGCGTCGCGCCGGTTTTCTTCGAGACTGTGGCCGGCGGCGCGCTGCATCCACTCAAGGTCGGCGCCGGCGCAGAAGCTTTTACCGGTGCCGGATATCACGACGAGACGCACGCCTGGGTCGCTGGCCATCTGCTGCATCGCGTCGGCCAGTTCGGCGATCATCGTGTCGTCGAAGGCATTGTGGCGCTCTGGTCGGTTCAGGGTGACGATGCCGACGCCGGTGTCGATTTCGGTGAGGATGTTCTGGTACATGCAGATTCTCCGGTTACATCCGAAAAACGCCGAACTTCGTCGGCTGGATTGGCGCATTGAGTGCAGCCGATATGCCGAGTCCGAGTGCGCGGCGTGTCTGTGCCGGATCGAGCACCCCATCGTCCCACAATCGTGCCGTCGCGTAGTAGGGATGACCCTGCGTTTCATATTGCGTGCGGATCGGCGCCTTGAAAGCTTCTTCCTCCTCCGTGCTCCAGGGCTTGCCGGCGGCCTCGAGGCCGTCGCGCTTGACCGTGGCGAGCACGCTCGCTGCCTGTTCGCCGCCCATGACGCTAATCCGCGCATTCGGCCAGGTCCACAACAGGCGCGGGCTGTAGGCTCGCCCGCACATGCCGTAGTTGCCGGCGCCGAAACTGCCACCGATCAGTACGGTGAATTTTGGCACAGCGGCCGTGGACACCGCCGTCACCATCTTCGCGCCATCTTTGGCGATGCCGCCGTTCTCGTATTTGCGGCCAACCATGAAGCCGGTGATGTTCTGCAAGAAAACCAGAGGAATTCCCCGCTGCGCGCACAGTTCGATGAAATGGGTACCCTTTTGCGCCGACTCGGAAAACAGGATGCCATTGTTGGCGACGATGCCTACGGGATAGCCGTGCAGATGGGCGAAGCCGGTGACCAAGGTCGTGCCGTAGCGTGCCTTGAATTCATCGAAGCGCGAGCCATCGACCAAGCGGGCTATAACTTCACGGACATCATATGGCTTGCGCGTGTCGGTGGGGATCACGCCATAGAGTTCCTCTGCTGCGTAAAGTGGCTCCTCGGGCGTGGCGAGTTCCAGACCGATGGTCTTTTTCCAGTTGAGATTCGCGACGATGCGGCGCGCGATCGAGAGTGCATGGTGATCGTTTTCCGCAAGGTGGTCGCAGACGCCCGAGATGCGCGTATGCACGTCGCCACCGCCGAGATCTTCGGTGCTCACCACCTCGCCAGTGGCCGCCTTCACCAGCGGTGGGCCGCCGAGGAAGATGGTGCCCTGATTGCGCACGATGATCGATTCATCCGACATGGCCGGCATGTAGGCGCCACCGGCTGTGCAGGAGCCCATCACCACGGCGATCTGCGGAATGCCTCGCGCGGAGAGGTTGGCCTGGTTGAAAAAAATGCGGCCGAAGTGATCGCGGTCGGGGAAAACCTTGTCCTGCATCGGCAGAAAGGCGCCACCGCTATCGACGAGGTAGAGGCAGGGCAGGCGATTCTCGAGGGCAATCTCCTGCGCCCGCAGATGTTTTTTTACCGTCAGCGGGTAGTAGGTGCCGCCCTTCACCGTGGCGTCGTTGGCGACGATCATGCACTCGACGCCGGATACACGGCCAATGCCGGCCACCACGCCCGCTGCCGGCACACTATTTTCGTAGATGTCCCAAGCCGCGAGTTGTGACAACTCCAGAAACGATGCACCAGGATCGAGCAGCCCATCGACGCGGTCGCGGGCCAGCAATTTGCCGCGCCCCAAGTGTTTCTGGCGCGCCTCCTCGCTACCTCCCCGTGCCGCCAGTGCCGACTTTTCGCGCAGGTCGGCCACCAGCGCCTGCATCGCGGCGGTATTGGTTTTGAACTCTTCGCTGCGGGGATTGAGTTGGGATTTGATGACGGACATTAGAACTCTCCGGTCACGGCGCGCGCAATCACCAGGCGCTGGATATCCGACGCTCCTTCGTAGATCTGGCAGACGCGCACGTCGCGGTAGATGCGTTCGACGGGGAAATCGCTGACGTAGCCGTAGCCGCCGTGAATCTGGATGGCATCGGAGCAGACCTTCTCGGCCATCTCGGAGGCGAACAGCTTGGCCATGCTCGCCTCCTTGAGGCAGGGATCGCCGACGCTGCGCAGGCTTGCGGCGTGCCAGACCATCTGGCGCGCAACTTCTATTTGGGTAGCCATGTCGGCGAGGCGGAAGGCGACGGCCTGGTGCTCGACAATCGGCTTGCCGAAGGCTTCACGTTCCTTCGCATATTTCACGGCCGCTTCCAGTGCGCTTCGGGCCATGCCCACCGCTTGCGCGGCAATGCCAATGCGGCCGGCTTCCAGGTTCGACAAGGCAATCTTGTAGCCATCACCTTCCGTGCCGAGCAGGCACTCGGTGGGAATGCGACAGTTCTCGAACAGGATCTGCGCGGTATCGGAAGCCGACTGGCCGAGCTTTTCCTCGATGCGTGCGACGACATAACCGGGTGTTTCAGTGGGCACGCAGAAGCAGGAGATGCCCTTGCGGCCGGCAGCCGGATCGGTCACGGCGAAGACGATTGCGATCTTGGCGTACTTGCCCGAAGTGATGAACTGTTTTACCCCATTCAGTACCCAGTGGTCGCCATCTTTTACCGCACGCGTCTTGATCGCGGCGGCATCAGAACCGACATGCGGCTCGGTGAGGCAGAAGCAGCCAAGCAACTCGCCTGTTGCCGCGCCTTTGAGCCAGCGCGTCTTTTGGACATCGTTGCCGTACTTGGCGAGGATGCCGCAGACCAGTGAATTTTGCACCGACATGATCGTGGAAGTGGCACCGTCACCGGCGGCAATCTCCTCGATGGCGATGGCCAGCGACACATAGTCGAGGCCGGGACCGCCCCATTCTTCCGGCACCACCATGCCCCAGACACCGAGCGCCGCGAGTTCTTGCAATGCTTCGGCGGGGAAGGTGCTGTTGCGGGCCCACTCGGCAGCATTGGGCGCGAGGCGTTCGCGCGCAAAGTCGCGCAGGGTGTCGCGGATCATGCGCTGGTCGTCGTTGAGCAGCATCAGAGCAACTCCACAGCCATCGCGGTCGCTTCGCCACCGCCGATGCAGAGGCTGGCGATGCCACGTTTCTTGCCATATTTACGCAACGCACCTATCAGCGTGACGACGATGCGCGCGCCGGAAGCGCCAATCGGATGACCCAGTGCGCAGGCACCGCCATGCACATTGACCTTGTCGTGCGGCAGATTGAGTTCCTTCATCGCGGCCATGGCGACAACAGCAAAGGCCTCGTTGATCTCGTAGAGGTCGACGCTGTCGGCGGCCCAGCCGGTCATTTCGAACAACTTCTTCATCGCGAAGACCGGCGCAGTGGTGAACCAGGCGGGTTCCTGTGCGTGGGTGGTGTACCCGACGATACGGGCAAGGGGTTTCAGTCCACGCTTCAGCGCATCCGCTTCGCGCATCAGCACCAGCGCCGCTGCGCCGTCGGAAATCGAGGAGGAGTTGGCCGGCGTCACCGTACCGTCCTTCTTGAAGGCGGGCTTGAGCGATCCGATCTTGTCGAGTTGCGCCTTGGCGGGCTGTTCGTCGGTCTTGACGATCACATCGCCTTTCCTGCCCGAAACCGTTACCGGTGCGATCTCCCAGTCGAAACTGCCGTCGGTGCCGGCCTGCTGCGCGCGCTTGGTCGAGGCAATGGCAAAGTTGTCCTGGTCGGCGCGGGTGAAGCTGTAGTGGGCGACGCAGTCCTCGGCAAAGGTGCCCATCAGGCGGCCCTTCGTCTCGGTCTTGTACGAATCTTCGAGGCCGTCGAAAAACATGTGGTCGATCATCTGGCCGTGGCCGAGACGGTAGCCGGCGCGCGCCTTGGGCAGCAGGTAAGGCGCGTTGGTCATCGACTCCATGCCGCCGGCGACGATGACGTCCTGACTACCGGCCTTGAGGGCGTCGCAGGCGAACATCGTCGCCTTCATCGCTGAACCGCAGACCTTGTGCACCGTCGTGCAGCCTGCCGACAGTGGCAACCCGGCTTGCAATGCGGCTTGCCTGGCCGGCGCCTGGCCCTGGCCAGCCTGCAATACGCAACCCATGATGACTTCCTGCACATCCGTGGCTTGTAGCCCGGATCGCTCTACTGCAGTCTTGATGGCAACGGCGCCGAGATTGGTTGCTGACAGAGAAGCAAAATCCCCCTGGAAGCCGCCCATGGGCGTACGGGCAGCGGCAACGATCACGATTGAGTCAGACATGAAATCTCCTTTCAGAACAGTTTATTCAGCGCAGCCGCATATTGGGTCTCAATATCGGCGGCTTGATCGACCGTCATGCCGAGGTCGCGCATCAGGCCGTCGCGCAGGCCATAGATCCAGCCATGCACAGTGAGGTCCTGGCCGCATTGCCAGGCATCCTGAACCACCATGGTGTGACAAACATTGAGCACCTGCTCCAGCACGTTGAGTTCGCAAAGCCGGTCGATGCGCATCTCCGGCGGCAGTGCGTCGATGCGCGCCAGATGCTTGGCATGTATGTCCTGCACATGGCGCAGCCAGAGGTCGGCGATGCCGACGCGCTGGCGATTCAACGCCGCCGTGACGCCCCCGCAGCCGTAATGCCCGACCACCATGATGTGCTTCACCTTGAGCACATCGATGGCGTACTGGATCACCGACAGGCAGTTGAGATCCGTATGTACGACGACGTTGGCGACATTGCGATGGACGAAGACTTCGCCCGGCAGCAGGCCGACGATCTGGTTGGCCGGCACACGTGAGTCTGAACAACCAATCCAGAGATATTCCGGCGCCTGCAGATGCGAGAGCCTTTCGAAGAAGCCCGGATCGGCTTCTTCGACACGTTTCGCCCAGGCGCGGTTGGCTTCAAACAGACGCGGCAGCGCCGTCCCCATATTGGCGGTGGTACCGGCTGACGCCGTCCCGCCAGCGCCGACTTTTTCGCTCTCCGGCGCCGTCCCGCCTGAGCCGTTCATCGAGTTGATCATGCTGTCTCGTTGAACAGTTCGCGGCCGATCAGCATGCGGCGAATCTCCGAAGTCCCGGCGCCGATCTCATAGAGCTTGGCGTCACGCCACAGCCGCCCGGTCGGATATTCATTGATATAGCCGTTGCCACCGAGGGTCTGGATCGCCTCGCCGGCCATCCAGGTGGCTTTTTCGGCGGAATAAAGAATTGCGCCGGCGGCATCTTTGCGCAGGCTGCGGGCGTGATCACTGGTGTCACAGGCGCGGCCGACCGCATAGACATAGGCGCGCGTCGCCTGCCAAGTGGTGTACATATCGGCGAGTTTGCCCTGCATCAGCTGGAACTCGCCGATCGGCGTATCGAACTGCGTGCGCTCGTGCAGGTAGGGGATGACCACATCCATGCAGGCGGCCATGATGCCCAATGGACCACCGCAAAGCACGGCGCGCTCGTAATCGAGGCCGGACATCAGCACCTTCACGCCATTGCCGACGCCGCCGAGGACGTTCTCTTCAGGAATCTCGCAGTCATCGAAGAATAGCGGATAGGTATTGGAGCCGCGCATGCCGAGCTTGTCGAGATGGCTGCCACAACTGAAACCCTTGATGTCCTTTTCGACGATGAAGGCCGTCATCCCCTTCGCGCCGGCCGCCGAGTTGGTCTTGGCATAGACGACCAGCGTGTCGGCGTCGCCGCCGTTGGTAATCCACATCTTGCTGCCGTTGAGCACGTAGTGGTCGCCCTTTTTCTCCGCTTTCAGCTTCATCGAAACGACGTCGGAACCGGCGTTCGGCTCGGACATCGCGAGCGCGCCGATCTGCTCACCCGAGATCAGGCCCGGCAGATATTTGGCTTTCTGCGCGCTGTTGCCGTTGCGGCGAATCTGATTGACGCAAAGATTCGAGTGCGCGCCGTAGGACAGGCCGACGGAAGCCGAGGCGCGCGAGATTTCCTCGAGTGCGACGATGTGGGCAAGATAACCCAGGCCCGTGCCACCGTCCTCCTCGGGTACGGTCATGCCCAGCAGGCCGAGGTCGCCGAATTTTTTCCAGAGATCGGCAGGGAATTCGTTAACGCGGTCGATTTCGGCGGCACGCGGCGCGATCTCGTTGTCGGCAAATGCCTTCACCGTATCGCGCAGCATTTCGATGTCTTCGCCGAGGTGAAAATTCAATCCGATCATTTGGCTTTCTCCGTTTCCGACTTGTCATGCATGGTCATCAGGGTCTGCTGCATCATCGCGCAGTGCGTGAGCTTGCCGTGCTTCACCACCCAGGCATCGCCCCGGGTGATGACAAGGTTCTTGCCGGGTTTGATTACCTCGCCGGTGGCGATCAGAAGTTCGCCATCTGCCGGGGCCAGCAGGTTGATCTTGAACTCGACCGACAGCACGGCGGTGTTCGCCGCCATCAGCGAAAAGCCCGCATACCCCGCCGCACTATCGACCACCGTCGAAGTGACCCCGGCATGGAAAAAGCCGTTCTGTTGCGACAGGTCAGGACGATAGGGCAGGTGGATTTCGCAACCGCCGGGCCAGACATCAGCCAGCGTGGCGCCAATCAGTCCCATGATGCCCTGGCGGGTAAAGCTTTCCCTGACCTTGCCGTCCCATTGCGGGTCGCGCGGCTCGAAGTGGGTTTCCCTGCGCGGTACGCCGTAGCTCATGTCACCCCCAGTTATTTGTTAGCGGATTTTATGTTGACGTTTACGTCAACGTCAACTTCGATTCTTGCCTTTGAGCAGTCCGCGGCATTGTTGCTCGAAGGCGTCGAGTTCGCCCAGTACCGCCTCAATATCTTCGCGCTGTTGCTCAAGCTTGGTGCGGCGATGGGTCAGGACTTCGAGCAGTCGCGCCAGTTGGGACGACTCGGGCTCGGTATCGTACATATTGATCAGCTCGCGAATTTCGGCGAGCGACAGGCCGAGGCGCTTGCCGCGCAGCGTCAGCAGCAGGCGGGTGCGGTCGCGCTTGGTATAGACGCGCTGCACGCCGGCGCGATCCGGGGCGATCAGCCCCTGGTCTTCGTAGTAGCGGATGGCGCGTGGCGTCAGTTCGAATTCGCGCGCCAGCTCGGTGATGGTGTAGGTGGGCTCGGTCATAAGCCACTAAAAACGCGGCGGAAACATGTTGAAGAAATGATTATGTTGCACTGCAACAAAGATGCCGCTTTCGGCTACACTACGCGGCTCGTCCCAATAACATGTTGCAGTTAAACAGATTTCCTCCGGCCGGGCAACGCTCACTCGGCACCTTCATGCAAATCAGCTATCCCTGCGAAAATCCCCCCGCGACCGGCACCACTTCAGCAGTGGCGCCGGGTGTGCATTGGCTGCGCATGCCGCTGCCTTTCGCCCTCGACCACATCAACCTGTGGCTGCTGGAGGATGGCGCGGGATGGACCGCCATCGATACCGGCATTGCGCGGGATGCCGTCAAGGAAGCTTGGAAGTCGGTGCTGGCCTCATTTTCAACAGAGCGGCATTTGGTGCGGCAAATCGTTACGCATTTCCATCCCGACCACCTTGGCCTTGCTGCCTGGCTCGAAACCGAAACCGGCGCCCCGCTATGGATGACTCAGGGCGAGTATCTGACTGCCCACCTGATCGCCGAAGGGGTCGCGCCCTTCAGCATTGCCGCGATGCTTGTTTTTTTCCGCCAGCACGGCCTCGACGAAGCACGCCTGGCTGCCCTTGAAGAAAGGGGCAATGCCTACCGCCGCAATGTGCCGGCGCTTCCCGCCACCTATCACCGGCTCGCCGAAGGTGACAGGGTTGTCATTGGTGAAAACGCGTGGCGCATCATCGTCGGTCATGGCCATGCGCCGGAACATGCCAGCCTGTATTGCGCCGAACTGGGCGTGCTGATTGCGGGCGACATGTTATTGCCACGGATCACCACGAATGTAAGTGCCTACGCCGTCAACCCGCTGCTCGATACGCTCGAACTCTTTCTCGACTCGATTGATCGCCTGACAGAACTGCCCGAAGATACGCTGGTGCTGCCCTCGCATGGCCGCCCCTTCCGCGGTTTGCATACGCGCGTTGCCGAGCTGCACGCACATCACGAGGCCCGCTGCGCCGAGTTGCTGGCTGCCTGTGGTGATTGCCCGCACAGTGCCGCCGAGTTGCTACCTGTACTATTCGGTCGTCCCATCGATGATCCGCACCAGACCATGTTCGCCATGGGCGAGGCTATCGCCCACTTGAATCACCTGGAAAATCAGCGCCGCCTAGAGCGCACCCTCGAGAACGGCATCATCCGCTACGCCGCCACTAACCAAGCTACACACTGACAACGATTGGAGTGAGAAACCATGTCACAACACAAAGAAAAAGAACAACAAGCCCTGCCTGACGCGCAGGAAGTCGCCAAAACTTACGCCGAAGTGGCGCAGCGCGCTTCCAAGTTGCTGCACAGCCACATCCAGCGCCAAGTGAAGAAAGGCGTCAATCCGCCACAGGACGAACTGGGTATCGCCAAGGCCTTCATGGACATGATGGCCAAGATGCTCGCCAATCCTTACCAGATGGCGCAGGCGCAAATGAATCTGGTGTGGGATTATCTTTCTCTCTGGCAGCACTCGACGCTACGCCTCATGGGCATGCAAACGCCGCCCATCGCCATGCCGCACAAAGGCGACAAACGCTTCAAGGATGAGCAGTGGGAAGAGCACTTCCTCTTCGATTTCATCAAGCAGTCCTACCTGATTTCAGCGCGTCACATCCATGACGCCGTGAGCGGCGTCCAGGGGCTCGACGATCACACGCAGGAGAAGGTCAACTTCTTCACGCGCCAATTCATCGATGCGCTGTCGCCCACCAACTTCGCTCATTCCAATCCGGAAGTCTTCCGCGAGACAGTGAATTCGCATGGTCATAACCTGCTGAAGGGCTTCAACAACCTGTTGCGTGACATCGAGGACGGCGACGGCCAACTGCGCGTCAAGATGACCGACACGACCGCCTTCGAGCTGGGCAAGAACGTCGCCACCACGCCGGGCAAGGTGGTTTTCCAGAACGACCTGTTCCAGCTGCTGCAATTCACACCGACCACCAAGACCCAGTTCAAGCGGCCGCTGCTGATCGTGCCGCCCTGGATCAACAAGTACTACATTCTCGATCTGCGCGAAAAGAACTCCTACATCAAGTGGGCCACCGACCAGGGCCATTCGGTATTCGTCATGTCCTGGGTCAACCCGGACGAGAAATTGGCGGAAAAGGGCTTCGAGGAGTACCTGACCGAAGCCTGCATGGTCGCCATCGACAAGGTGTGCGAGCAGACCGGCGAAAAGGAAATCAACGCCGTCGGCTACTGCCTCGGCGGAACCCTGCTGGGCACCACGGCCGCCTACATGGCAGCGAAGAAGGACAAGCGCCTCGCCTCGGCGACCTTCTTTACCTCCATGCTCGATTTCTCGATCCCCGGCGAACTCGGCATCTTCATCGACGAGCAACAGGTGTCCAGCCTCGAGAAGAAGATGAGCGAACGTGGCTACCTCGAAGGCACCGAAATGGCCGGCACCTTCAACATGCTGCGTGCCAACGACCTGATCTGGTCCTTCGTGGTGAACAACTACCTGATGGGCAAGGATCCCTTCCCCTTCGACCTGCTCTACTGGAACTCGGATTCGACGCGCATGCCCGCCGCGATGCACAGCTTCTATCTGCGCACCATGTACATGCAGAACCTGCTCAAGGAGCCGGGCGGCATTACCCTCGACGGCGTCGCCATCGACTTGGGCAAGATCAAGATTCCCGCCTACTTCATCTCGACCATCGAAGACCACATTGCGCCCTGGCAGAGCACCTACCTCGGTGCCCAGCGCTTCGCCGGCCCGACGCGCTTTGTACTCGGTGGTTCGGGTCACATTGCCGGCATTGTCAATCCGCCAGCTGCCAACAAGTACGGCTACTGGGTCAACCCGGCCAAAACCTTGCCGGGAACGGCCGAAGACTTCTTCTCAGGCGCCAAGCAGAATGAAGGCTCCTGGTGGACCGACTGGCAAGCTTG
>CAJBAP010000261.1 GCA_903950295.1 uncultured Rhodocyclaceae bacterium | reverse complement strand
TGCGGCTGAAGTCCGCTCTGCCTGATTTGCCCGAGCTGCCCGCCACAGCTGCACCCGAGCCGGCGACCGACGCAATTGAACCAGCGGCAGGCACGGACGCGGGTGAACAGCTGGCGCGCCTGCGCGACAAACTCACGCAGGTGGTGCCCCAGCGTTTCCTGCCGATGGTGGAAAGCGCGTTGACCGAAAAAGCCGTCACCAACTTCTTCAACGACATAGTTGCCTTCTATCTCATCCGCACCCACTGGGACCTGATCACCAAATACTGGCTGAAAGACCCGGTGAAATACGGCAACGCCTGGCTGACGGTGTTCTACCTCGTCTTCCTGCTGGTGAGATACCGGAAGTCGTAAACAGGCCATGACTCGGCTGCGCGTCGTCCACCGTCTGCCCCGGCGCATCCGCCTCATCGCGCCGCCGCTCGTCAGGAACGCCGAGAAGAGCTACCTGCTCGAGATTCTGCTGAGGAAGCACACCGCGATCGAGAGTGTGCGCGTCGTTGCCGACATCGGTTCGGTAACGATCCAGTACGACCCGGCGAAACTGCCCGAGTACCGACTGCTCGCGCTGTGCGACGCGGTGATCGGCAATCTCGCTGCCGCACCAAACAAGACTGCCGTCCCCACTGTTGACAGTCGCGCCGATGGCGCGACAGGTGCGCCGACTTTTGAAGGCCCGGCGCAGGAATGCCTCGCCGCCGTCGAAGGCATGACCTGCGTCTCCTGCGCGGCACTGATCGAACTGTCGCTGAAGCGCGACCCGCGCGTCGAGAATGTGACCGTCAATTACGCCGCCGAAACCGTCACGATCAAGGGCCACCTCTCGAAAGACGAATTGTTCAACACGGTGGCGAAGCTCGGCTACCAGGCGCGGCCGATGGACACCTTGGCGCAGCGCCGCCTGCTGGTCGAGCGCGAGAAAACCCGGCTGGCCGAGGCGAATCGCAAACTGGTGCAAGCCGCCTGGCTCACCGCGCCGGTGATGATCTCCGGCATGCTGATGCACCGCTCCCCAGCACTGCGGTTGATGGAGCTCGCGCTGTCGACCTATGTCATCGCCGGGCCCGGCGGCGGCATCTTCAAGAAGGCCTGGGCGCTGGCACAGCAACGCGAGGCGAACATGGACACGCTGATCGCCATGGGCGCCGGTGCGGCCTTTCTCTACAGCCTGCCCGGCGTGGCGCGCCTGGAGCACCATGTCTATTTCGAGTCGGCAGCCGCCATCGTCGCCTTCGTGCTCGGCGGCCGCTACATGGAGGAACGGGCGAAGGGCAAGGCCTCCGAGGCGATACGCAAACTGATCGAACTGCAACCCGATACGGCGCTTCGCGTCACGGACGCTGGCGACGAAACCGTCGGCATCGACGCTGTGCAACTCGGCGACATTCTGCGTGTGCGCCCCGGCGACAAGGTGCCGACCGATGGCGTGGTGCTGACGGGCAGTTCCGCACTCGACGAGGCGCTGCTCACCGGCGAACCGCTGCCGGTGGCGAAGAGTGTCGGAGATAAAGT
>CAJBAP010000260.1 GCA_903950295.1 uncultured Rhodocyclaceae bacterium | reverse complement strand
GTAGGGTTTGCCTGCAGCAAAGACCAGTTGCGGCGTAATGCCATTCTGCTCGAGCACCTGACGTCCCGCCGAAATGCTCGCTTCGCAGGTGCCGGCCTCCTCGCAGATCAGCAAGGTAACCCCACCGGTCAGTCCGGCAGCAATCTGGGCACCCATGCGCACGGCCGGCAGGTCGTTGGGCGTACAACTGGCAGCGATCACGAGATTGACAACCTTGTCTGCGGTTGCCGCCAATTCGACATCGGCATCGCGGGCTTCTGCCCTTTCGCGCATGACACCCCGGACCAACCAGAAAATAATGACCGCACTCAGGCCGCAGGCTGACCCGAGCATCAGGTAACCAGACAGGCTCGACCACATCTTTTCCGTTACCTGAGCCTGCTGCATTACGTCAGGCTGTTCGAGCAACCAGGCTTTGGCGGCTTCCTTGTTGGCAAACAACCATTGGCTGATTTCCTGTCTCTCCGAAAGACCGGAAGTGGATTTTGCCCACGCATTCATGGCCCCCCGGTAGACATCCTTGTGCTGCTCGGCCAGATGTTTGAAGATCACCGAGACACCGGCGAAGATCATGGTGATGGCGAAGTAGAGGCGAATGATCGTGCCACGCGCATACGCTGTCGCCGTAGCGCCGATCTGCGCCCCCACGGCGGCGCCAATCAACATGATCAGGGCAGCCATCAGTTCGACGCGCGCCTTGAAGGCATACGAAAAAGCACCGTAGGCGCCCGAAAACATCACCTCAAACAAGTCGGTTCCCACGGCCACCTTGGTCGGCGAACCGATCAGGTACATCAGGGCCGGCATCCGGATGAAGCCACCGCCGACACCAAGAAATCCCGCCAGAAAGCCTGTCAGCATCCCGACGCCGATGATGATCCACAGCGATATCCGGAATCCGGACACCTTGAGATGAATCATGGGAGGAAGATTGATGCGCTGCATTCTGACCGCAAGGCCAGGCTTTTCGGGGTCGGTGTCTTTCCTGGCGGCCTGATCAACCAGGCGGCGCGTAGTGACGATGTACTCGTACCACATGTAAAAGCCTAGGCCAAAAAGCAATACGACATAGGTCATGCGCACGATCGGGCCGATGCGGCCGACTTTTTCCAGCCACATGATCAGTGTCGCGCCCAGTTCAATGCCAATCACGGTGCCGACGATCATCAGCAAGCCGAGTTTCATGTCGACATTGCCGAATTTCCGGTGTTTGAAGGTCGCCACGATCGACTTGCCGGCGATGTGCGCCATGTCGGTGCCAATCGCGTAGGCCATCGGGAACCCGAACACGTTGAGTGCCGGCGTCACCATGAAAGCGCCACCAACACCGAAAAACCCGCCGATCACGCCGACGGTGAAACCAAGCAGAATCAGCGCAAAACCATTGACCTCGGCGCCGGAGATGGGCAGTTGAACAATCCAGTCAAACATGTAAGCCCCCAGTCACGATCAATGGAGAGGATGATCCGCCTTGTTCGACCGGACACCCACCAATTTCAAAATCAGCTCAGCGATCATCGCGATGGAAATTCCCATCAGCGCCATGACTACCACCGTGACCAAAGCATAAGCAAGGTGGTTGGTTTCGTTAAGCCGCGTCGTCCATTCGATGAACCATGTCAGCATGACAATTCCCCTGGTGGCAAAATTCTGGCGTGCCCCTTACCCACGCGGCCGATCCGCCAGCAGTCGCGCACAGGCCGGGCACAGTTCCCGACCCAAATGTGCCGCCATGTGATCCGGCAGGCGTTGATGGATAAACTGGCGATGTGCGGGTGTCTGAGTCGGTACGCCGCATGCGGAACAAGCCATTAACGGTTGCTCGCGCACCCCGGTACCGGTGATGATCGTCCGGCGCACACCGGCATCCTCGTCATCCTCAATGCGGATTGCTCCGGTCGGGCATACCTGGGTGCAGGCGCCACAGCCAATGCACAATTCCGCCGGCCGCGTGAAATCGAAGTAGGCGAGCCGCCCGGCTGTCGTGTCGGCCATGCGCAGCGCCTCCACGCCCATCTCGCTGCACGCAAGCTGGCACAGGCCGCAGCCGATACAGACGTCGCAACGCAGGCAGCGGCTGGCCTCGTCGTGTGCCATCGCATCCGAAAGTCCCTGCTCGATCCTGACATAGTTGCCATCGCCGAGGCGCTCCTCGACATCCTTCTCCGGCATTTCGGCGCGATGCAAATGGCTGCGGGTACGTGCTACAACCTGTAGGGGAATAACCTCGGCGCGACGCGCCGGCTTGCCGACACGCGCATCCAGCGTTGCCCCATTCAGCCAGGCATCGATGGAATATGCCGCGATCTTGCCCGAGCGAATCGCTTCGACGGCGGTACGTGGGCCATGTGCGACATCGCCGCCGGCGAAGACACCAGAAACCTTGCTCATCAGCG
>CAJBAP010000259.1 GCA_903950295.1 uncultured Rhodocyclaceae bacterium | reverse complement strand
TCGATATCGGCAAGCTGCGCGCGCACAAGGAGAAAGTCGTCGGCAAGCTCACCGGTGGTCTTGCCGGCATGGCCAAGGCCCGCAAGGTGGAGGTCGTGCGCGGTTACGGCAGCTTCCTCGATGCCCATCATCTCGAAGTGGAAACGATGACAGGCGCGGCGCAGGAAAAAACCGGCGCGAAGCAAGTCATCCGTTTCCAGAAGTGCATTATCGCCGCCGGTTCTGCCGCCTTCCATCTGCCTTTCATTCCGCGCGATCCGCGCATTGTCGATTCCACCGGCGCACTCGAGCTACGCGCCGTACCGCAAAAAATGCTGGTCATCGGTGGCGGCATCATCGGGCTGGAAATGGCGACGGTGTATTCGACTCTCGGCGCGCGCGTCGATGTCGTCGAAATGCTCGATGCCCTGATGCAAGGGCCAGATCGAGACGCCGTCAAGGTTTGGGAAAAGCAGAATGCCCAGCGCTTCGACAAGATCATGCTGAAGACGAAGACCGTTGCCGTCGAGGCCAAGGACGATGGCTTGTGGGTGAAGTTCGAAGGTGAGCAAGCTCCTGCCGAAGCAGAGCGCTACGACCTGATCCTGCAAGCCGCCGGGCGTAGCCCGAACGGCAAGAAGATCGCTGCCGAGAAAGCGGGCGTGACCGTCAATGAGCGCGGCTTCATTCCGGTCGACGGCCAGATGCGTACCAACGTGCCACACATCTTTGCCATCGGTGACATCGTTGGCCAGCCGATGCTGGCCCACAAGGCCGTGCATGAGGCGCATGTCGCCGCCGAGGTCGCCGCCGGTCAGAAGGCGTACTTCGATGCCAGCGTGATCCCCAGCGTTGCCTACACGCATCCCGAAGTCGCCTGGGTCGGCATCACCGAAGCGCAGGCGAAGGAGGCGGGCCGCAAGATCGAAGTGGCGAAGTTTCCCTGGGCGGCTTCTGGCCGTGCCATTGCCAACGGCGCCGACTATGGCTTTACCAAGCTGATCTTTGATGCCAGTGAGAACGGTGGTCACCGCATCGTCGGCGGAACCATCGTCGGCCCGTCGGCCGGCGACATGATCGGCGAGATCTGCCTGGCGATCGAGATGGGCGCCGACGCGGTCGATATCGGCAAGACCATTCATCCGCATCCCACGCTGGGCGAGAGCATTGGCATGGCGGCGGAAGTGGCGCACGGCAGCTGTACCGATTTGCCGCCGATGAAGAAACGCTGAAATATGGGGCGGGCGGGACGACGCCCGCAAAAGTCGGCGCTGGCGGCCCGGTATGATGAACCGGCAGGTGCGGGATTGAAGTTTTATTCAATCTGCCGTGAATAAGTATTTCATTTGGCCGCTGTATAAGTTTTCAATCAGCCGACGCCAAATCCACCACTTTTGCCGACACTGGCGTTGCCTGCGCGCTGAAGATTTTCGGGGGTTGCGAAAACTCCATGAAATTGCCGGGGATCGGTTCACCTGTGGTGTGGTGTTGTATGACGGTGAGACTAGTCTGCCCTTTGGACCGCGTTTGTTTGTGCTGCCCATTCAAACCCTTTGGGGTCACGCTCGCGGCACACGGTGAGCGGGCACAGCGGCAGTACACATTTTCATTGCGGCCAGACTTGCTGCCGATGAGAAAACGGTAAAAGTCGGCGCTGGCGGGACGGTAGAAATCGGCCACAACCCGCCGCTCAAAATGTCGCTCGATTGCGGCCATTCGTTTATCTTGATGCTCCGAACCTGTCATTCAGCCGAGCGGTTTGTTAATCTCCGATTGGCGATCGGCTACGCAGCGACGGTCATGAACGGTAGAAAGATCTACTTCGACTACTGGCAAGCAAAGGCCACTCAGACCAGAAACTCGAATGAGTGATACAGATAGGGAAGAAATGGTCACTCATTTCTGGCTCGCTGACTTTGTACTCAATTGGCATATAGTGAGTATCCGCTAGAAATCGTACCTTAACGCCAGCACGGCAAATTCGTTGTCGTAGCGCGAGTTTTGCGAGGCTCTCGCTTCAAATGCGATGCGTGCTGAGAGTCGCGGAGTAACTTTAGCCCGATAGAGCAGCGTATTAACCTTGATGTCGCTATTCGTCAGAATGTTTTCGTCGATATCTATCTTCGCATGGCCGAAAAGCAGGCTCTGATCCACGAGACCGATCTTCGAAAGATCAAAGAGGAGAGTCATGCGCGCCAACTGGCTGCGTGCGATCGCTGAAATTCCCTTGCTCTCGGCATACATGTAGGGCATGCCGACAAATTCCGGGTAACCGCCCCAGTTGCCGAAGGCCGTCACGGTATGGCGATTGCCTGAAAACTGATTAAGGGCCAGCGCTATGCTGACGCCGCTGGGGCGGTGCGCCAGCGTCCCCTTGAGTCCGAGCAGACCGTAGCTGGCATTCAGTCCCTGCTGTGAGAGGTAGTCCTTGAAGCCACCCACCTCGGCGACACGATAGGCCTGCCCCTCAAGGGTTCCGGTGACGACTTGGGTCAGGCTTTTCTGCCAGCTTCCATCTAGATAAAGGGTATTCAAGGTATCTACGCCATGAAAGTTCCACAATTGGAACCGGTAGTCCCTTTCATGGACGAAACCGGCTACCCATACCCCATGATGACCGACGACTGTCGAAGGGTCGAGCGTCTCGCCGTTTTTTGCATCGGGCGTCCCGTCGGCGGCCACTTTCAGTGACGTGTAGGCTTGTTGCGACATGCTGCGAAATTCAGAGAAGGTCACCAAGCCATCGAGGCCAGACATCTTGCCAACATAAGCGAGCGTTAGCGTGGTATCAGGAATATCCCGATTTTTAAGCGTAACGGCTTCGAACAGGTTGGGGATGATCCGGTATTCATAACTGTTGATGATCGGCGAGAAAAACTCCTGCCGGCCAGCCGTCAGGGTAGTCTTGCCCGTGTGGTAGTTGAGCTGCGCTTCGCCCAGCAGCGAATACGGCTCCTTGTCCAGATCGAACATGTAGGCATCCGTCCTGCGCGGGTCGTCATGCCGCAACCCGAGGTCGCTGGTGGTGTATTCGGCGGCGCGGAGTTGGAAGCCATGGAAGTCGCCGGTTTCGAATCCCAGCTTGCCGCCGAAGCCCGGCGTGCTCTGATTCAGGCGACCGCCCTTCTTGTCGTCGGCAACGTACATCAGCTTGGCGTAACCGAACAGTTTGAAATCACTTTCGGTCTGCTGGGCCAGCGCCTGACCGGCCAGACAGGCGAGCAGTGCCGCAAGCAAAAGGGAGCGCATCGGCACGTGCTTATTTAGCTTCGACGCGGTTGCGACCCTGGCGCTTGGCCTCATACAGGGCCACGTCGGCACGGGCAAGGATGTCTTTCGGCTGGTCGTCCGATTGGTAGGTGGCAACCCCGAAACTGGCGGTCATTCGCTGCACCAGTGGGAGATCATGGTCCTGCAGCATCTGCCGCAGGTTTTCCGCCAGTTTCACTGCGCCATGCAGATCGGTGTGGGTAGAGATGACGATAAATACCTCTCCACCCCAACGCCCGATGCAATCGGTCTCACGCGTATTTGCTTGCAGAATCCGGGCGACCGCGATCAACACCTGATCGCCCACCTGATGACCATGCGTGTCATTCACCTGCTTGAATTTGTCGATGTCGATCAGGATGACACTGAAGGGCTGACCAAAGCGCAAGGAACGCTGGAATTCACTTTCCAGAACCTCATCCGTCTTCAGCCGATTGAACAGGCCGGTCAGCCGATCCGTCACCGCCAAGCGCGCCAACTCGGAGTTCAGCACCTTGAGCTTGCGATTCCAATACAACACCAGCAGCATGATGATTCCGCCACCAATGATGATCTGCCAAACGAGGGCGCGATCAACGCCCTGCTGCACATTGATCGACACATGCTTGTTGGCGATAGCTTCGCGCTCCTGGGCCGTAATCGTCATCACGCCCTTGTCGAGAATGTCACGCAGGAGGGTCTCATCCTTCAGCACGCCGATGCGCAACTGGTTGGCGTATTCGGGAATTTGCCCCGAGATCTTCAGGTTGAAGAGGCCTTCCTTCTTGATCGCGTAGGCAGCCACGATCAGCGAACGCACCGTCATGTCGGCCTTGCGCTCGGAAACAAAGGCCATGACCTCCGACTCACTGCCGGTGGTGACGACTTTCAATTTCGGATAGTCACGCCGGATGCGCTCCTCAATCATCGTACCGCGCGGTACTACGACGATGTGGTCGGCAAGATCCTTGGGATCACCGATGTAGGGATGCTCTTCGCGGGTGATGATGATGTTCTGATCGTAGAAAATTGGCTGGGTGAAGCTCAGCCATTGCTCGCGCGCCGGCGTCTGGTTGAGAAAACTCATGATCTGGCACTGCTTGCTCTTGGAGGCAGCCAGCGATTCGTCCCAAGTCTTGACGGGATACAGCTCGATCTTCAGGCCGACGCGTTGCGCGACCAGTTGCACCAGATCGGCGGCAATGCCTTCGTGCTGCGCCTGCGTATTGATGTGCTCGAAGGGAATCCAGTCTGGATCGACACACATCTTGATAGTGCCAGTCCGTTCGATATAGGCCTTTTCCTCCGGCGTCAATTCGATGGCGAGATGCCCGGCCGCATGCACGCTGGCGGCCAGATACAAGAGGAAAGAGAGGACTATTTCTTTGGGCATGGGACGATCATAGCCGAGCGCTGCAACAGCCCGAAATCGAGACGATTGAGCGCGGCGCGTACCCACTCCGTCACCGGCGATGCCGGCAAGGCGGCAATCCAGTCTTCGATGCCGCTCACATCGCCGTCGTCGGCCAGTGTGGCGAGCTCTTGCCATTGACGTTCGCTCACCGCCGTCCCGCCAGTGCCGACTTTTAGCAGTAAACCCCACAAGGTCGCCAGCAGGTCATCCGATAAAGCCGGCTTGCGCAGAATGGCATCGAACTCCATGTTGGCCGGAAAACTGGCGGGACGCTGAGGCAATGCCGCAGAAAGCAATACCACCGGCACGGCCAGCTCTGATTCGCGCACGCGTTGCAAGAGAAACCAGCCATCCCCATCCGCCATCATTTGATCCGTCACGATCACACCCCAAGCTTGCTTGTGGAGACACTCAAGTGCCGCCTGTCCGCTGCTGACGCCGTGGCTGACAAAGCCGGCATCATCCAGCAGGTCGCCGAGCAATTGCAATTGCTGCGGATCGTCATCGGTCAGCAAAACGCGATGGGTAGATACAGATAGAGGCGCACTGGCGGGTGTTGGCAGCGTCGCTACAGACATGGGGCGAGCGTCATGTTTTGGAGTGACCGCCTCGTTTGCCGCGACTATCGGGCAACGCAGGGTGAAGCTGAAGTAACTGCCCTTGCCCAGTTCGCTGGTGACGGCAATATCGCTGCCCATCTGGCGGATCAGCTCACGGCTGATCGACAAGCCGAGGCCGAAGCCTGAACGCCTGCGGCGGTCGCCGATACGGGCTTCCTGCCCTCGCACGAAGGGCTCAAAAATCCCATTCAGCTGATGCGAATCCATGCCTTCGCCCGAATCCCGCACCGCAAACTCGAGGAGCGCAGTTTCACCCTCGATCTGCGTCACACATTCGAGCCGGATCTCGCCCTGATTGGTATGCCGGTTGGCATTGCTCAACAGGTTTTCCAGCACCTGGCGCAAGCGCTGGGCATCGATGGCCAGCGCCTCGATGTGTGCGCCCGAGCGCACACAGGCAAACCGGTTACCCTGGGCCTCGCTGGCCAGTTGTGCGCTGGCGGACACATCATCCAACCACGGCTTGAAAGATGTCGGCGCTGGCGAGACGGCGAGCTTGCCCGCCGCCGCGCGTGATTCGTCAAGCAGTTCATCGATCAGGCCAAGCAGGCGTAGCGCGCTCTTCTCGATGCCTGCGGAACCGTCATACAGAGGCAGGCGCGTGGAACCGCGCTGCAACATGCGGGCAAAACCGAGAATCGTGTTGAGCGGCGAGCGCAGTTCGTGGCTGACACGGGCGAGAAAGGCGGATTTCGCCTGTTGCAACTGCTCGGCCACCAGCAACTGCTGCGACAACAGGCGGGTTTGCTCGACCATGCCGAGCAAGATGAAAGGCGTCGAGAGCAGGAAGCCGGCCATGCTGAAATTCATTGCCGCCGCCCAGGGCAAGACGCCCAGATTCGCCAGTTGCCGGGCTGTCTCGATCACCAGCGCGAGCGCGAACGCCAGCATGAACATGCGTGCCGGCGGATGACCGCGCCGCCAGGCCAGCACCGAAAACACCAGGCTGGCCGGCATCAGTACCACCGTAACGATGGAAATTACCCTTACCCCGGCGCCATAGTCGAAAAAGCTCACCGCCATGCCGCCTAGCGCAATCCAGCGCAGCCCCAACAACACGCGATCGCTCCTGGTAGCCTGGCTCGGCAAAGCCAGCGCCGCCGAGACCACCTTGGCCATGGCAAAGATCGCCAGCCCGGCGCAGATCGACAACACCTGTGGCGGAAATTCCAGCTGGCTGGGCCAGAGATAAATGCCCAGCAGGTTTGCGCGGCTCGCCTCGACGCCGACGATCGCCGTCAGCATCAGGGCAAGCCACAGATAGGGCAACTCGCGCAAGCGGATAAAGACAATCAGCGCCAGCATGCCGCCAATGAGAATGCCGCCGAGGATGCCCATCAGGACCATATTGCGCTCGCCCGACGCCAGGCGGTAGGCTTGCGGCTCCCACAGCGTGGCGGCCATGTCGATCGCCCCGCGCGCATCGACGCGCAACAGGATCTCGCGATTTTCGCCCGGCGCCAGGGTGATGGGAAACACCGCATCAGTGGCGATAATTGGCTTTTGTACCACCGGCACCCTCCGCCCCGCCTGCATCATCTGCCACCCTGAATCATTTTTTTGAAACAGCATGACGACATCCGCCTTGGGCGTGCCTACCACCAGCCAGCGGGTCTGCGACTGGGCGCCCGAATGCACCAGCGAGAAGCGCAGCCAGAACACCCCGGCATTGAAGCTTTGCAACAAATCCTTGCGCTGGACGGCGCGAAACTCCGGGCCCAGCGTTGCCACCTCGGTGAAATGAAGTTTGCCGGTGGGGTCGCGCAGCAGGGAGATGCTGCTCGACAGATCCATGCGTTCCGCGCGCGTATCCAGCGCCACGGTCGCTGCCAGTGCGCCGGTGCCAAATAGCGCGGCAAGCAGTAAGCCAAGCCATACACGCATCACACGCCGTGCCTGATTCATGAGCTGACCTCGCCCTCGGTGGCGACGCGATCGCTCAGCCGCCGCCGGTAATCCCGTGGCGTACATTCGAAGCGTTCCTTGAAGGCCGTCGCGAAATTCGCCGGCGACGAATAACCACAGTGCGCCGCAATATCGGCGATCGGCGTATCTGTCTGCGACAACAATTGCCGCGCCAGACTGAGTCGCTGCTCGCGCAGCCAGGCGAAAACCGGCAGCGCAAAGGCTTCATGGAAGGCTTCGTTGAGGCGCTTTTCATTAGTGCCAAGCTGCAAGGCCAGCGCCTCGGGTGATGGCGGGCTGGCGAGATTCTCGAGCAGCAAGGCCGTTGCTGCGGCGATCAGCGCTGAGTGCTGGGCAGTCTCATTGGCGGTCACACGCGGAACCTCGCCCAGCCGGCGCGAAAGTTCCAGATGAATCCCCAGCCGGGCCAGCACTTCTTCCTCGCTCGCGTAGGGCTTGATGATGTAATCCACCGCGCCGAGCGCGAGGCCGGTCAGCCGATCCTCCTTGTCCTCGGCCGAGGTGAGGAAGATCACCGGAATCGCCTGCGTGCGTGGGTCGGCCTTCAGGCGCCGGATCGTGCCGAAACCATCCATCCCCGGCATGCGCACATCGAGCAGGATCAGATTGGGTTGCTTCAGCGCCGCCTTGCGATAACCATCGAGGCCATCAAAACTCACCAGAGTGCGCCACTTGCGCGCCGCCAGCATGTCGATCAGCACGCGCAACTCGGCGACCGAGTCGTCGATCAGCAACAAGGTCGGAGCAGCAGATTTCGCGGGTTCCATCAAGGCACTATCGGGGCGGGTTATTCAGAGGTGTGCAGGCTACCCATTGAACCGCAGGCGCGGAAAAAGTGGAACGAAATATATCTGCCGCAGCAAAACTA
Source organism: uncultured Rhodocyclaceae bacterium (assembly GCA_903950295.1). Next base: position 17,743 of record CAJBAP010000259.1, on the reverse strand, counting down.
TCAGATGCTGCAGCAAAAGTCGGCGCTGGCGGGACGGCGCCACCAACAAGATTTTGAAAATAAATCCTCCCCGATAAAGGTTTTTGCCGCCATGACAAAAATCGACAGTTGCGTTAGCCCCTAGCATCCGTGCGTGAAATATTTCGATTCCTGATGCTACTGGAGAACTCATGCGCCACCCTACCTTTACCCGCACCCGTGGATATGTTGCCATCTCTGCTGCATTGCTGCTCAGCGCGTGCGCCGTCACGCCGAACCCACTGCAGAAAGATGAACTGCTCAGCATTGTCCAGCAAGACCGGCTAGCCGCAGGTAAGGACATGGCCCCGGTGACGGCGCCAATCACCTTGTCCGAAGCGATTGCCCGCGCCCTCAAATACAACCTCGATCATCGCGCCAAGCTCTGGGAACAGGCGCTAGCGGTGGGGCAACTGGATGCCAGCCGCTTTGACATGCTGCCGAAGATGATGGCCAACCTGGGTTACGACCACCGCAGCAACTCGGCTAATACGTACAGCACAGTCAACGACAAACCTTCGACGACACCTTCGGACGTCAGTGCCGATCAAACCCACACCGGCAAAGACCTGGGCCTGTCATGGAACGTTCTCGACTTCGGCCTTTCCTACTACACGGCCAACCAGAATGCCGACCGCGTGCTGATCGCCCAGGAGCGCCGCCGCAAGGCGCTGCATACCTTGATCCAGAACGTTCGCACCGCCTTCTGGCGTGCCGCCAGCGCTGAAAAATTGGCCAACGAAGTGCGCGATACCATCAAGATGGCGGAAACCGCCTTCGCCCAATCGCGCCAGATTTCCGAGGGGCGCGGCAAGGCCCCGGCCGATGCGCTGCGTTACCAGCGCAACCTGCTCGAAAACCTGCGCACCCTGGAAACCCTCGAACGCGAACTGGCGGCCGCCAAGATCGAGCTCGCCAGCCTGCTCAATCTGCCGCCAGGCGCCCAATTCACGCTCGCAGAACCCGGCGGGATACTCGCCAACCCCGGGCCGATCAAGCTCGGCATCGAACGCATGGAAGAAATGGCGCTCGACCAGAACCCCGACCTGCGCGAGAACGCCTACAACACGCGTATCGCCGCTGTTGAAACCCGCAAGGCCATTCTCAAGCTGTTCCCCAACCTCAGCCTGAACTACGCTGGCAAGCGTGACGACAACTCCTTCCTGGTCAACAATAGCTGGAGCGAAGCTGCCGTCCGCATTAACTGGAACGTGCTGAACCTGCTTTCCGGCCCGGCGCAAATAGAAGTCGCCGAGACCGCCGTCAAGGTTTCCGAAGCCAAGCGCATGACCGTGCAGATGGCCGTGCTCACCCAGGTGCACCTCGCTGCCCGCCAGTACGACACCGCGCTGCGCCTCTACGATCGCTCCCACACCATCTCGCAGGTCGATAGCGAACTGCTCGGCTACGCTGCCGGCGGTGTGGCCGCGCAGACCAAGGGCGAGCAGGAAATGATCGCCGCCCGCACGGCCAGCATTCTGTCGCTGGTGCGCCGCTACCAAGCTCTGGCGCAAGTCCACGAAGCCGCCGGCAAGCTCGAGGCGACCCTTGGCCTCGAACCCAAGATTGGCAGCCTGGATGACATTTCCCTGCCCGACCTCACCCGGCAGATCGAGGAATCGCTCAACCAGTGGACCAGCAAGATGGCCGCAGACAATGGCCGCATTGGCTTCGGGCTCGCTTATGGCGCCGCCAACCCTGAAAATGCTTCCGTCCCGCCAGCGCCGACTTTTGCGTGGAAGGCTCCGCAGCAGCGCGAAGCAACGAGCGGGCTGCTCGCGGCACTGAGCCTCGGATCGCTGAAGACAGCCGATGAGCGCTAAGCCCTCAGGGCTGCTTCTGCTCCTGCTGGCCGGCCTGGCAGGCGGCGCGCTGGCCCAGGTAAAAAGCCCGGCTGCGCCGCCGGCGCCCCTGGCGCCACCACCATCCAGCCTCAACGCGCCGGCACTCGACAAGTTCGACCTGCGCGCCCAGCTGATGGCGCGGCGCTACACCACGCTCTCGGCCGAAATCGCCGCCCGCATTGCCCGCATCAACGTGCGCGAAGGCGAGCGTTTCAAAACCGGACAGAGTCTGGTCAGCCTCGACTGCAGCCTCATCGTGGCCCAGCGCGATCGCGCGCGTGCTGTCCTGTCGGCTGCAGAAAACACCCACAGCGGCAACAAGCAACTCGCCGAGCACAAGGCCATCGGCGAAGTTGAACTACGCGCCTCCGCGCTGGAAATCGACAAGGCAAAAGCCGAGCTCAGCGTCGGCAACGCCACCTTGGCCAAGTGCGGTATCCCCGCGCCCTACAGCGGCCGCGTCGCCGAGCAGAAGGCGCGCGAAGGGCAGTTTGTCCAACCCGGCAACCCGGTGCTCGAAATCATCGATGACAGCGCGCTGGAACTGGAATTCATCGTTCCCTCCAAGTGGCTGGCCTGGCTGAGCCCTGACTACAAATTCAAAGTCTTCATCGAAGACACACAAAAGTCGTATCCGGCCCGCATCCAGCGCATAGGCGCCAAGGTTGACCCAGTAATCCAGTCGATCAAGGTCGCTGCCATCATCGACGGCAGCTTCAAGGAGCTTGTTGCCGGCATGAGCGGCAAGGTCGAGTTGGCTTCACCGACAGGTGTCGGAGCCAAGTAGGTGAGTGAAGCTCCTACCCATTTGATCTACACCATCTCCGGCCGCGGCAAAACCTACCGCGAGCCGGTCATGCCATTTCTGAAAGCCAACTTCCCAACCGTTCCTCTAGCGCAGATCGATAGCCTGTTTGGCTTTGTCGAACCTTGCACGCTGTATGGCGGTCGTCCCTATCAGGAGCCGCAGTTCAGCAATGCAGACGTGGCTCAGATGTACGCGATAAATATTGGACTTCGCATCCCGCTCACCAACCATTACGTCGAGGAAAACGAATACCGCAGCTACGACTGGTTCCTGGATAAATACCATCGCACTGGCAATTCCGTCATCGTCCATACCGACAAGCTCGCGCAATGGATTCACCGCGATTACCCGTTGTACAAGCTCGAATCCAGCGTCATCAAGGATATCAACACCTACGGCAAGATCGATGCGGCACTGCACCTTTACGATACCGTTGTGCTGCCGATGGCGCTCAATAACGACCACGAATTTCTTTCGGGCATCACCGACAAGTCGCGCATTACCCTATTCGCCAATGCCGGTTGTGCGCTCAATTGCCCCAACCGTATTTGTTATCGATCCGTTTCAAAGATCAATAAATTCAAGCCCGCCGAATTCAAGTGTTCCAAAAAGGTTAAAGACCGTGACATCCTGGGCATGGTCGATTTCGATCTTGAACAGCTTGCTGCGTTGGGCTTTCGTCGTTTCAAGCTACTGCGGTCCAAGCCGCATGGCGTTACGGCGTTCTAGAGGCAAGCATGTCGATTAATCCATTCCTCCAAGAAGCGCAAGCCGATGCTGCCCAGATCGATACTTCTGGGGCTACATCAGTCGAATCCGTCAAAACCCAGTTGCTCCCTTCGCCGGGTTTTGCCAAATGGCTGGCAGGCACCGGTGGCTCGCTCGCGTTCACAACGTACCAGAGTGGTCGCCTGTTCTTTCTCGGCGCACGTCCCGACGGCAGTCTCTATGCCCTGCATCGCATGGTTGGGCCTGCCATGGGCATGGCGCTGGACGCCCAGAAACTGTGGCTTGGCTGCCGCGACCAGATCTGGCGCTTCACCAACACCGGTGCCGGCGAGGTCGAGGGCAAGTCCTACGACGCCATCTACATGCCGCGCCAATCCAACATGGTTGGATTGAGTGACACCCACGATCTGGTAGCCGATGTTCGCTTTAACGGTCAGCATTACGATCTGCTCTACGCCAATACCCGCATGAGCTGTATTGCAGCACCCGATGCGCACTACAACTTCCGACCGGTCTGGCAACCCGATTTCATCACCGAACTGATGCCTGAGGACCGCTGCCATCTGAACGGCCTGGGTGTTGTCAATGGCGAACTCGCCTATGCGACGATCTGCGCCAAATCCAACGAACCGCGTGGCTGGAAGCCGGAGCAGGTCAGCGGGGGCTTTGTCATCGATCTGCGCACCAATACCATCGTCTGCGAACGTCTGTCCATGCCGCATTCACCGCGTTGGCGTCCAGCGGAAAAGGATGCCCGGGGTGGCAAGTTGTGGATTCTTAATTCGGGCGAGGGCGAGTTGGGCTACCTGGACTTCACCGCACCGACGGCAACAGCGCCAAGCCGCTTTGTCCCCGTCGCCCAATGCACCGGTTTTGCCCGCGGGCTGGCTTTTGTTGGAGACCACGCTGTGGTCGGCTTGTCGCGTCTGCGTGAAAAAAGCAAGGACCTGCTTTCCGGTATGCCACTCGCCAAGCTGCTGCAGATGCGTGGCACTCCGGCGCAGAGCGGTCTGCAGGTATTCGATACCAAGACCGGTGCGCTCGCACATTCATTGACCATCGAAGGCAGCGTCGCCGAGCTTTACGACGTGGCTTTCCTGCCGGGATTCACCCGACCTTTTAGTCCAGGTTTCCGTTTGCCCGATCTGCAACGCCAGCGAATGAACTGGCCTGTAACCCAATCCAGCCTCAACAAAACCAGCGTTTTGCCAGGAGAATCCTCATGAACCACATCTATCGCACCGTTTGGAACGAAATCTCGCGCAGCTTTGTCGCCGTTGCCGAGACCGTCAAAAGCCATGGCAAGCGCTCCAGCAGCAAAGGCTGTACCGTGAGTGCAGAGGAAAATGTGACAACCGCGCGTCAAGCGCGGCGGGGGCTTGTCACCAGTCGCCCCAGCCTGATGCGGCTTGAACCGCGTCTGGTCTTCGATGGCGCGGCGGTAGATACCGCAGTAGCCATCGACACCCACGCGCAGGAACAGCAAGCCCCGGCGGCAGACACAACCGTGACGGTTGAATCGAAGTCCGTCACTGCCCAACCAGTGACCACCAGCGACACCCGCGAAGCCATTACCGCCATTGAAGGTGCGGCACCTTATACCGCGCTGCTGCTGACCGCCGCTGATCCGGCACAGCGCAGTGGCCGTGTCGAAATCGCCTTTGTGGAGGACAACGTCGTCGGCTGGCAAACAATCACTGCCGACATCCCGGCGGGCATCGAGATCGTCAAACTCGACAGCCGGGGCAATGGACTGCAACAGATGGCCGACTATCTGGCCGGCCGCGATGACATTGATGCGATCCATATCTTTTCGCATGGTTCCGATGGCCTGATCAAGCTAGGTACTGCGCAAGTCGCTAACGACACGCTGGCGAACTATGCCGAGCCCTTGAACCAGATTGGATCAGCACTCGATGAGCAGGGAGACATCCTGCTGTACGGCTGCAATATCGCAAAGAGCGATGCGGGCGCGGCGCTCGTAACCTCGTTGGCGGCACTAACGCAGGCGGAGGTCGCCGCATCGAACGACAACACCGGCAACGCCGCTCGTGGCGGCGATTGGTCGCTGGAAGTCAAAACAGGCAACTTGGATCAAGAGGGGCTGGCCCTCTCCAGCTTTGACGGTCTCCTCGTCGCGCCTAACCTGCAAAAAATCACCGCCAACGGCAAAACCCTGACCCTGACCTACGATCAGGAACTGGACTGGATGAGCACGCCCTATGCGGAGGACTTCAGAGTCGATATTGCGTTTCGAGGCATCCATTACATCGTCGGAAAAGACACTACTGCAGATGCCACTGACGACATGGTGACCGTCGATGGCAATAATGTTTACCTGACGCTGGACACTGAAATGGATCCTGAGGATGCTGACCGCGTCACGGTTTCCTATACCCCCGGCGTAAACCGTATTCAGGTATCAGGGGCTGATGTGGCCGCCGCATTCTCCAACGAAAGCGCCCAAGTGATGTCGGCTGGTGCGAGCTCCAACACGGGCAATCTTTGGGTCAATGTCTTGCACGACGGAGCCATTGTCATCGACCGTTTCGATGGCACAAACTGGAATACACAGTTTTACGACAACGACTATCAGCTATCAGATAGTCAAACCAACAGCAGCTACTTTCAAACCAGCAGCGGCTCTCTGATCGAGTTTACGAGTGGGGGCGTTACCCAAACAATCGCGCTGGGCAGCTACTTGAATCAGACGGGAGTTACCAGGGTTGCTGCCTCACCTGTCCAATCCAAGAACTACAACGATCTATTGACGACCTGGACGGATGGTGATCTGGAGATTACCCAGAAGGTAACTCTGCCGAGCGATACCGCCCAGCAAATCAACATTCAGTGGTCGGCCAGAAATACCGGCACGGCCGAGATCATCAACCTGCGCTTCGTTCATGCCGTCGATAGCTATCTTTCGGGCGGTGACAACGGTGCAGGCGAATGGGATGCCGCAACCAACACGATCAGTGTTTACCGTACCGATGCTGGCCTGATGCAACGCATGTCCTTGCAGGGAGTAACAGTTCCCTACAGTGCCGAATCGCAGGACTATGACACGGTTGCCACCGATGCCATCGCCGGCTTTGGCGCAACGCCCGTTGTTGATGTGACGATTGCGGACTGGGATTCCGATAACAGTACGCCCAACTCCTACCCCGACAACGGCTATGGCATGGAATGGAAGACCGCCACGTTAGCCGCAGGACAAAGCTGGACCATCGATGCCGTGGAAAGTTTCGTCGCCGCCACCGCCATTGTTACCGGGGGCGACACAGCAGCAGTTGTCACCGACGGCACGCCACTGACGCTCGATTTCACCGTCGAGAATGCGGCGACGGCAGTCACAACCCCGACGTACTCCCTGGAGGGAATACCCAGCGGCTGGACCTTCGAATTACGGGATAGCTCGAATGCCCCGCTGTTTTCTTCCTCGTCCCCCATCCAGAATGCTAGTGAAACCATTCTGGCATCAGGATCATCAACGCTACACCTGATCGTTACGCCCACCGACTATGAACGTGCTGGCACCACGACCATCACCCTCAAGGCAACGACTACTGCGGGTCAGGTCTACGTTTCGCAAGGAACGGCGACAATCACCGTGCCCAATCATGCACCCGTGCTATCGGCAGAGGTCTTGCCGGCGGATGAAATTCCAGCGATAACCTATGCAGCTGCCAATGAAGTTACAGGCGGCGATCCTAGTTGGTCCGGATTAAATCCAACGCCTCAAGGGTACGACAATGCCACGCGGGTTGTTACCGGCCCGTGGGCAAAAGATACTAATGGTGCGCCAGGCCCAAACAGTTCATGTTATTTCACAGCTGAATCCGGAACAATTCTAGCCAACGTTGCCTATACGAATTTTAATGAGAACAGCCTCGGCGTTTACCTCACTAGTTCAGGCGCTGCCGCGAATACTGGTGGCAACGGAACGTTCACCTTGACTTTTGTGGAGCCGAGTAAGGATCTCAGCATTCGCTGTTTTTACTCTATCAATACGCACTTCACCGCTGAAGTGCTTGGTGTGGATGGCACCACAGTTTTGCAGACCATCAACCAGTCGGAGCCCAATTCAGATAGCAATGTCTGGCTACACATTAACCGACCCACCGCCGAGGTTGGTGCCATCCGCTTTACGGCGGAACGCGCCGCAGGAACCGATGGATCGATGCAAGGGACCTGGGGCGTTGGTGTTCACTCGGTCATTCGCCAGCCGATCACGGTCAACCCACTTGTACTTGCAGATATCGCGGAAGACGATGCCCCGTCGAATGGCACGCAGATTTCCAGCCTGCTGCCGGATTCGCGCCTCTACGACCGCGACGGTGCCAATCCCGCAGTGGGTATCAGCGCGGTCGATAACACGCACGGCACGTGGGAATACAAACTTAATTCAAGCAGCACGTGGGCCGCATTTGATTTCTCCGCAAACTCGGGCAAGGCCTTGCTTCTTGGCCAGAATGACAGTGTTCGTTTCATATCCAATGCAGAGTTCAGTGGCACGGTGTCCGATGGCCTTACCGTTCACGCATGGGACCAATCCGCCGGCACGGCAGGCAGTTATCTGACGATTGCGGGCAACACCGGTGGCGACAAAACGCTGTCGGTGGCTACCGGGACGGCATCGATCCTCGTTACTCCGGTTAACGATGCACCCACAATTAACGGCTTGGCAACAGGCAGTACCAGCAATGCCGCAAGCTTTACTGAAGTGGCGGGCACGGACGATGGCACTGCAGCCGTCAGCTTTACCGATGGCACGACCGTCATCACCGACAACGACTCAGCCACTCTGTCGAGCTTGACCGTCAGCATCGACAGCAGCGCGGTTGTAGCCGGCGACGAACTCAAGCTTGGCAGCGATTTGATCGACCTGACCGACACCAGCGTGACCGGCGACGTCACTTACGGAACGACTGTGTTTGCTTATGCCGTCGGTGATAACAATACCGCACGTACCATTACCTTCACTGTTAGTTCCGGTTCGGGAGCAAAGGCCGACTTCCAGTTACTTCTCAACGCCCTGAGCTATAACCACAGTGGCGATGCTCCGGTAGATGCCTCGACACGAACCTTTAGCATACTGGTTACCGACGATCAAGGCGCTAGCGGGCCTTACGGCACACCGTCTGGCTACCCAGCGGCAACCGGCGCCAACGATCCGTTCGGCGGAGCAGCAATCTTCGACAATACGCCTTCACCTACCTTGGTTGATGTCGATGGCGACGGCTTGCTTGACGTGCTTGCGGGCGTGACTACCTCGACCTACGACAATTCGACATCTAGCTATATCAGCGATAGTTCGATTCACTATTTCAGGAATACCGGGACGGCTCAAGCACCGACTTATGTTGAGCAAACAGGGGCAAACTCGCCCTTCTCCGGTCTCACGAATCTGATAAATGACCCGACGGCATTCCTCGTCGATTTGGATGGTGATGACGTTCTGGATCTGGTAGTGGGGGGCACGAAGCAGACTGCACCAATTTGGCGTTCATACAACGACTCGACCTACAGCTACGATATTTTTACATCTGATCCCAATAACAATTACGACGGCCCCTACACCGATGATTTCGCTGGGTTACAGTTTTTCCTGAATACCGCCGCGTCCGCTGGCGCTACGCCGATCTTCGTCGAGCAAACTGGTGGCAGCGACCCGTTCGCGGGCATCCAATTCTCTTCATCGGGTCAAGAATCACGTGAGGCCAGGCCAATCCTTGCTGATTTCGATGGCGACAACGATTTGGATATGGCGGTCGGCTTCTATGATGCTTACAACGACTATGGCTACATCAAATACTTTGAAAACACCGGTTCAACAACAGCGGCTGTGTTTACCGAGCGGACGGGTAACTCCAACCCATTTGATGCCATCGAAGCGAGCGATGCACCGGCCCTGAACCTGATCGATGTGGGTGGGGATGGCAAACTCGATGTGATGTTTGTCGATGACATCGATGTCGTAACCTCTGTTGCGGACAATTATGGTGGTTTTTATAACGATTACTCCTCTAAAACCACTGTCCGCTATTTGAAGAATGAAACGCAATTCGATGCTAATGGAAATCTGATTGGATCAGTGACATTCACCGAAGTCACTGGAGCGAATAACCCGTTCAACTCGATGACCGAACTGAGCGGTTCCAACGCCGCGATTGCCGATCTGAATGGTGACGATGAACTCGACCTGATTGTCGGGAGTTTTGATCGATCTACCCGCAGCGACCTGCTGACACTGAATCAAAAGACCGATGCCATCGCCTACGATTTCACCGTAACGCTGGTGGAGACGGTTGATCCTCCTCCCGACATCACCGCCCCCACACTCGCCAGCAGTACCCCGGCGGACAACGCCACGGCGGTTGCCATCGGCAGCGACATCGTGCTGACCTTCAGCGAGAACGTCACCGCCGTGACCGGAAAAAATGTGGTGATCTACAAGACCAGCGACAACAGCGTAGTGGGCACCATTGACGCCGCTGATGCACAGATCTCGATCACCAATGGCGTAGTCACCATCAATCCGACTGCCGATCTGGACGGCAGCACCGAGTACTACGTGCTGGTCGACGCCGGTGCATTCAAGGATGCCGCCAACAATGACTATGCCGGTATAAGCAGCACTACGGCATTGAGCTTCACCACTGCCGCCGCCCTTGACACCACGGCACCAGCATTCACCAGCGCTACTGTCACCGGCAATATCCTGTCTCTAACCTACGGTGAAGCGCTGGCTGGAACCTTGCCGGCAGCGAGCGCCTTTAACATCAGCATGAATGGCGTTGCCAATGCGGTCACGGGTGTAACGATCGACAGCAATGACCCGACCAAGCTGAACCTGACGCTCACCAAAGCGGTGGCCTTTGGCAAGACGCTGACGGTGGGCTATACCAATCCGGCAGTGGATAACACGGTGGCAACCAATGCAGCGATTCAAGATGCAGTGGGCAATGATGCAGCGAATTTCAGCAACGTAACTTTGTCGAGCAGCACGACAGCAACCACCAGTTTCACCATGACCAGCGTAGTGCAACCCGGTCGTGCCGTCACCATTTCTGCGCCCAATGGTTTGAGTATCAACGAGGTGACCAACACGGCGGCACCATCGACTTTGCCGAAAACGGTCAAGTTGCCTTTGGGTCAGTTTGGTTTCGAGATCAGCGGGGTAGCAGTGGGGGGTACGGCAAACCTGAGCATGGAACTGGATGCGAACCTGAAGTCATTGGCCTACTACAAACAGAACCTGATTACCGGCAAGTGGGACAACATTGCAACCGGTGCCTCGGTGAATACCGGGACGGGCAAGGCCACGGTAAACTTTTCGCTGGTGGATGGTGGTGCCTATGACGCCGACCGCATTGCAAACGGCGTGATCGTCGACCCGGGTGGCGCAGGCGAAAACAGCCTCTTGCCATACGTGTTGGAAAACACTACGGATGTTGGTACCGTCGTATTGGTTAACACCAACCAGGTCAATGGCACGATCACCTATGAACTCACCGGTGGTGACGATCAGGTCAATTTCCGCATTGACCCGAATACGGGTGCCCTGGTCTTTGTGGGGGCTCCCAATTTTGAAGCACCAACCGATACCGGCGAGGGCACCGGCAACAATACCTACACGGTGCAGGCCACGATCCGTGGCAGCAATGGTGGTTCTGAAATCCAGAATCTGGTGGTGACGGTGCTCAATGTGCTGGAAGCCGGTGAAACCCCGGGAGTCAGTACGATCCCAGCGCTGAATCCCTCTACGCCAACGGTAATTGAGGCGGACAATTTTGTACCGCCGCCTCCGCCGCCGCCACCCATATTCGCGGTTGAGCCACTGCCACCGTTAGAACTGTCGCCCACGTTCGCTGAGCCCCCACCCCCACCGCCGGCGCCAGCGCTGAGCCGACCGTTTGAGGATAATCTGCCTCAGGCGGGCTTTCAGCCCCCCGCCCTGACCTTCCTGGTCGCGCGTGTCACAGGCGCCGCGGAATCGTCAGGACTGGTGGTGAATTCCCCGATACCCGACATCGTTCTTGCCCCCGGCAAGCCCATCAACATTCAAGTTCCGACAGATTCATTCATCAACACCAATGCCGAAACAACTGTCATCCTGGAGGCAAGGCAAGCGGATGGCAGGCCGTTGCCCAACTGGTTGAAATTCAATCCGGCAACCGGCACCTTTTCGGGAACGCCGCCCGCCGGGTTACAAGGTGTAGTCACGGTTCGCCTGCTGGCTCGCGACAACCAGGGTCATGAAGCCGTGCAGGTTTTCAAGATCAACATTGGCGATAGAAGCACCGTGCCCCGTGCTGAACTGAACGACAAGTTCGGCAAACCAGCGCTGGCCAAACAGTTTGACAAGCAGGGCTTTGCCGCTCGCAAGGCGGGTGCAAATGACCTGATACTGGCTGCCCGCAAGCTGAGCACGATGCAGGGGAACATGCCGGCGCATTCATGAGCGGCGAGCTTCATGCCGATCTGATGACGCAGGTGGGCGAGAGCAATGACGTTCTCGCCCGCATTTTGTCGCTTGCCCGCCGGGCGCGCTCGGCCGCCTCTGTCGCCGAGCTGGGTTTTATCGCTGTCAATGAAACCCGCGACCTGCTGCCTTATCGTCAGGCGGTGTTCTGGTTGGCCGATGGTGGCGTGGCTACGCTCTCAGGCGTGGTCGCGCCCGAGGCGAATGCGCCTTACGTGCTGTGGTTGCAACGGGTGTTATGCCGTCTCGCCAGCGCCGACTTTTCAGGCGACGCAACCCAACCCCTGCGCCTGACTGCCAGCAATCTGCCGGCACACGACGCCGGAGAATGGAATGACTGGCTGCCGGAATTCGCCTTGTGGTTACCCTTCCATGGCAAGGGCGGTAGTGGTGGCTGGTTGCTGGCACGCGACGCCTCTTGGCGCGATGAGGAACTGGCGCTGTTGCAGGAGTGGCAGTTGCTGTGGGCGCAGGCGTGGGCCCTGCAACATGCCGAGCAGGCCAAAGCATCGCCGTGGCGGCGCACCTTGGCCACGCTCAAACAGGTCAAGCCGTCGCGCCAGGCTTTCAAAACACTGTTGCAGGCTATGCGCCATGTCGAGAACTGGCGCCACTTTGGCCGCTGGCTGCTGCATACGCGGCGCGGCCGCATTACGCTGGCGGTGGGCGTCGTGCTGCTGTTTCCGGTGCGGCTGTCGGTTATCGCGCCGGGGCAACTGGTGCCAGCCAATCCGTCGGTCATCCGCTCGCCGCTGGATGGCATCGTCGAGCGGATATTGGTACAACCGAGCCAAACTGTGCAGGCCGGTACGCCGCTGATCGAGTTCGACCGCATCTCGCTGGCCAGTCGGCTCGAGGTGGCTTTACAGGCGCTGGCCACCGCCGCTGCGGAATACCGCCAGTATGCGCAGCAGGCGCTGAGCGAGCCGAAAGCCAAGGCGCAAATGGCTGCCGCGCAGGGGCGCATCGAAGAGAAGCGCGCCGAGGTGGCCTATCTCGATGCGCTGAACAAGCGCGCCATCCTCACCGCCCCGCGCGCGGGGATTGCCTTGCTCGACGACCCGAGCGAATGGGTGGGGCGGCCGGTCTCCACCGGCGAACGCATCCTGATGGTGGCCGACGAAAAAGATGCCGAGATCGAGGCGTGGTTATCGCCCGCCGATCTGATCGAACTACCGGAGGATGCCGAGGTGACGATCTACCTGAATGCCCGCCCGCTCTCTCCCGTCAGCGGCACAGTGCGCTATGTGACACACGAGGCGATGCTGCAGCCCGAAGGCCAGTATGCCTATCGACTGCGCGCCAAGCTCTCTGCCGGCGAAAATGCGCCGCGCGTCGGCCTCAAGGGTTCGGTCAAGGTGAATGGCCGCTTCGTGCCACTCTCATACTGGGTGCTGCGCAAGCCACTGGCGGTGGCACGGGCGTTTATCGGTATCTGATGGCTGCTGCAGCGCCTAACGAGTTACCCGACCCCCTGCCACCCTTGCGGCAGGAACTCAGCCTGCATGAAGGCCCGGTGGCAGAAAACGGTGCGCCCACCTGGATGCTGCAGGATGCGGTGCGGCATCTGTTTTTCCGTCTGGAATGGCTGCCTTTCGAAATCCTCGCGCGCTGGCATTTAGGCAATGCGGCGGCGATTGCCGCAAGCGTTACTGCCGAAACCACGTTGAACACCAGCGCCGATGATGTGGCAGCCGTGTTCCGTTTTCTCCAGGAAAGCGAACTGCTCGAACTCAACGGCCAGGCGGGCACGACGTGGTACGCCGAAAAGGTCAAACAGCGCCAGACGGGCCCTTGGAAATGGCTGCTGCACCACTACCTGTTCTTCCGCCTCCCACTGGTCAGGCCTGACCGCTGGCTGGAAAGCACACAGGCATGGGTGGCGCCCCTGTATACCCGGCAATTTCTCGGGGCGACGCTGATCGCCATGCTGGTGGGCTTGATCGAGGTAGCCCGCCAGTGGGAAGGCTTTGTCGCCACGCTGGTGGATACCTTCAGCCTGCAGGGGGCGATAGGTGTCGGCCTGGCGATGATCGTGGCGAAGACCTTGCATGAACTGGGGCATGCCTTCACCGCCAAGCGCATGGGCTGTCGTGTTCCGGTGATGGGTGTGGCATTCCTGGTGCTGTGGCCGCTGGCTTACACGGACGTCAATGACGCCTGGAAACTGCAGCAGAGAAACCAGCGCCTCGCCGTGGGTGCGGCCGGTATCGCCGTAGAACTGGCACTGGCCGCTTGGGCGACCCTGGCGTGGGCCTTGCTGCCGGACGGCGTGTTGCGTGGCATCACCTTCCTGCTGGCGACAACCACCTGGATCGCCACGCTGGCCATCAATTCCAGTCCCTTCCTGCGCTTCGATGGCTATTTTCTGCTCTCCGATGCGCTTGGCATGCCCAACTTGCACGCCCGCTCCTTCGCCTTGGCACGCTGGCGCTTGCGCGAGTTGCTGTTCGGGCTCGGTGAAGATCCGCCAGAGTATTTCACTCCAACGCGACGGCGCGGTTTGATCCTGTTTGCCTGGGCGGTATGGATTTACCGGCTGGTGGTATTTCTCGGCATTGCAGTGCTGGTGTATCACATGTTCGCAAAGGCCCTGGGATTGATCCTTGGCACAGTCGAAGTGTTGTGGTTCATCCTGTTGCCGATCTGGAGCGAAATCAAGGTGCTGCGGCAAAAGTGGACGCAGATCAAGACCACGCAGCGCTCACGTCGCACCGGCATGGTGGCCGTGGCGCTGCTGGTGCTGGCGGCGATTCCGTGGAGCTTTCAGATTCACACGCAGGGCATACTGAAATCGGCGCAAGTATTTCCGCTGATTGTTCCGGCCGCCGGCGAACTGGTGCAGGCACCACCGCCTTCCGGCACGCTGGTTCGTGCCGGACAGACCCTGATGGAGGTAGTTTCACCAGATCTCGAAACACGGGTGGGCGTGAGCCGTGCACGCAGCTCTGCCGCTGCATGGGCGGCACAGGCAGCCGCCCTGGATGCCGAATTGCAACCACGGCTGCTGGTGTTAAGACACCAGAGTGAAGCCGCCACGACAGCGCTGGAGGCCGATCTTCGCGAGGTGGAACGGCTGGTGCCTGCTGCACCGTTCGATGGCGTGTTGCTCGACACACCGCCCGAGGTAAGGGCAGGAGATTGGGTTGCCCGCCACGAGCGTCTGGGGGTCCTGATCGACCCGACTCACCTGCGGGTAGAGGCCTATGTCGATGAAGGTACGTTGAACCGTGTCGCGGTCGGCAACCACGCTCTGTTCCTCCCAGAAACTTCCGGCAGCGAGGCACTCTGGCTCAAGGTGGAACATATCGATCACGATGCCACGCGCATCTTGACCGACGGGCTACTGGCGAGCAGCCGTGGTGGGCATATTCCGGTACGCGAGAAAGGTAACCAGATCGTTCCGGATCGCGCGATCTATCGGGTGGCATTCAGCGTTAATGAAACTCTGCCGCAACAAACCTTTTCAGCACGGGGAAAGGTGGTGATCTATGGTTCGCCAACGACGCTAATGGGAGAGTTTCTCCGCTCGGCAATTGGTACGATGGTTAGAGAGTCTGGATTTTGAGGGATGCCATGTCCTGTCACAAAGCAAGACTACTGTGTTTGGTGAGTTGGGCAAATACATTCATGCTCTGTCAAATATCTGTGTTGAGAATTTTTGCATCGTACCGATGCTTACTAGGCTGGAAGATGGAAGTTGAAAACCAATCGGCAGCTTCCAAAGTACTCGGGGGCGGTACGAATGGCTGCTTTTATTTCGTCCGACAGGCGGCTCAGGGCACATAGCCGCAATTCGTAAAAGTCGGCGATGGCGGGACGGCGGTATACTCCCCAACCAGACAATAAAGCCCGGCCTGACCGGGCGTTTTTTCCCAAGGAGGAAAGCATGGCAACACAAGACGAACTCAAACAGGCCGTGGCCCAGGCGGCGGTCGATTACATTGCGAAGAACGTACCAGTTGGCAGCATCGTCGGGGTCGGCACCGGCTCGACGGCCAACCTCTTCATCGATGCACTGGCGCAGATCAAGGATCGCATTGGCGCTACTGTCGCCAGCTCCGAGGCGACGAAAAAGCGTCTCGAAGGTCATGGCATCAAGGTGCTCGATCTCAACGACGTCAGTAGCATGCCGGTTTATGTCGATGGTGCCGACGAAATCACGCACCAGTTGGCCATGCTCAAGGGTGGCGGCGGTGCGTTGACGCGCGAGAAGATCGTCGCAGCGGTTGCCGACAAATTTGTTTGCGTCTGCGACGAGAGCAAGCTCGTCAGCACCATGGGCAAGTTTCCGCTGCCGGTCGAAGTGATTCCGATGGCGCGTGCCTATGTTGCGCGCGAGATCGTCAAGCTCGGCGGGCAGCCGAAGTTGCGCGAGGGCTTCATCACCGACAACGGCAACCTCATCCTCGATGTGCATGGCTTGCAGATCGCTAATCCCGCTGATTTTGAAACCACACTGAATGCCATCGTCGGCGTGGTCACAAATGGCCTGTTTGCTTGCCGTGGTGCCGACGTGCTGCTGCTGGCGACGCCTGAAGGGGTGCGCACGCTCACCGCAGACTGACGCGGACGGACCTGTCACGGTCCTGTAACAATTGGCCGGCAGAATGCACTGCATTATTCACAGGAGACCTCCCATGAGCATTGCACGCACTACCGTATTTGCCGCTTTGGCCACTGCCTTTGTCGCCTCCGCCGCCCAAGCCCAAGTGGTGAAGCTCGACGGTTCTTCCACCGTGTATCCGATCTCCGAGGCAGTTGCCGAGGAATTCCAGAAGTCGAAGAAGAACGCCATCAAGGTGACGGTCGGCATTTCCGGCACTGGTGGCGGCTTCAAGAAGTTCTGCCGTGGCGAGACCGACATCTCCAACGCTTCGCGTCCGATCCTGAAGAAGGAGATGGACGAGTGCACCAAAGCCGGCATCAAGTATTTTGAACTGCCGGTCGCGTTTGACGCGCTGACCGTCGTGGTCAACCCCAAGAACCCGATCAAGCAGCTAACCGTGGCCGATCTCAAGGCCATGTGGGAGCCCGCAGCGCAAGGCAAGGTGACGAAGTGGAACCAGGCCAACCCGGCCTTCCAGGATGCCCCGCTCAAGCTGTTTGGCCCGGGCGCCGATTCGGGCACCTTCGATTACTTCACCGAGGCCATCAATGGCAAGTCCAAGTCCTCGCGCGGCGACTTCACGGCGTCGGAAGACGACAACGTGCTGGTGCAGGGCGTACAGCGTGATGCAGGTGGCTTGGCCTACTTTGGCTTCGCCTACTACATCGAGAACAAGGACAAGCTGAAGGCGCTCGCGATTGTTGATCCGAAGACCGGCAATGCTGTCGAGCCCTCCGAGAAGACCGTGATCGACGGCACCTACCAGCCGCTGTCGCGCCCGATCTTCATCTACATTTCCGAGGCTGCGTACAAGAAGCCCGAGGTCAAGGAATTCGTCCAGTACTACCTGAAAAACGCCACACCGCTGATCAAGGAAGTGAAGTATGTACCGCTGCCGGCCAAGGCTTACACGCTGGCGCAGGAGCATCTGGACAAGGGTAAACTCGGTACTGTGTTTGGCGGTAACGCCGAAGTTGGTATCAAGATCGAAGATCTGATGGCGCGCGAAGCCAAGCTGTAAGCTTTCTTACGCCAATCGTTTAAAGTCCGGGCGCCGGAAACGGTTTCCGGACTTCTGTACGACATGGACCACCCCATGCAAACCACACTTGCTGCACCTTCACCGCCTGTTCCGCGTCCCGTGAGCGAACGCCTGGCCAAACGCGCCAGCCGTCACGTCAAGGAGCGCATCATCGAGGCGATCCTGTTTGCCGCTGCCGCTGCCTCGGTATTTATTACGATTGGCATCG
>CAJBAP010000258.1 GCA_903950295.1 uncultured Rhodocyclaceae bacterium | reverse complement strand
GATTGCGCAGCAGTTGGATATCGAGCATGGAAATGTCCTTGAATAAACCGGGCGGGAATGCTTAAAAGAGAGTGTGCGGCAGAGGGCGGCTATTTTAGGAGGAATGGGCATGATTTCGATCAAAGACTGCCTCGATTACAGTGACCTGACCGAAGACGAGGTCAGCGCCATCGCTGATCATGAGCATTTGCCCTTTGCTTCCGCTGCTCAGATGGCCTGCTGTCTGGCGCAGTCGGTCGAAGGGACGGAGGTGTTGCGTTGTGTGCTCAAGGATGCCGTGTGCGATGCACGGAGGTGTGGGCATGCCGAAGCACTGAAAGTTGCCCGGCGCGCCTGTGTGCAGTTCGACGCCAACCATCCGGTGGGTTGATCAGCGCTTTTTGCCGGCTTGTTTGTCCAGCGCACGCAAGCGTTCCAGCTTCTCGCCGATCTTCTGCTCCAGGCCGCGCGGTGTCGGTTGATACCAGGTTACGTGGGGCATGGCGTCGGGGAAGTAATCTTCCCCCGCCGCGTAGGCGTCGGGTTCATCGTGGGCGTAGCGGTATTCGCGGCCGAAGCCGAGTTCCTTCATCAGTTTTGTCGGCGCGTTGCGCAAGTGCTCGGGGACCGGGCGACTCACATCCTGCGAGATAAAGCGACGCGCGGCACCGTAGGCCACGTAAGCCGCGTTCGACTTTGGGGCAACCGCCATGTAGAGCACGGCATTCGCCAACGCCAGTTCGCCTTCTGGAGAACCAAGGCGTTCATAGGTTTCTACCGCATCGAGCGCGATGCGCAGGGCACGCGGGTCGGCCAGGCCGATGTCTTCGCTGGCCATGCGAATGATGCGTCGTCCCAGATAGCGCGGGTCGGCACCACCGTCGAGCATGCGCGTCAACCAGTACAGCGATGCATCTGGACTGGAACCGCGTACTGACTTGTGCAGAGCCGAGATCTGATCGTAAAAGGCATCCCCCCCCTTGTCGAAGCGGCGCAGGTCGGAGGCCAGTGCCTCGGCCAAAAAGTCGGCGCTGACGAGACGGCAATCGGCGGCCTGCGCGGCGGTGCGTAGCGTTTCCAGTACATTCAAAAGACGCCGCGCATCACCGTCGGCATGGCCGACGATACGTTCGCGTGCCTCGGCGTCGAATTCAAGCTCGGGGAAGGTTCGTGCTTGCGCCCGTTCAAAAAGCGCCTGCAATTCTTCCGCCGTCAGCGACTTCAGCACATACACCGCCGCCCGCGACAGCAGCGCCGAATTCACCTCGAACGAGGGGTTCTCGGTAGTGGCGCCAACGAAGGTGAGCAGGCCCTGCTCGACAAACGGCAGGAAGGCATCCTGCTGCGACTTGTTGAAGCGATGCACTTCATCAACGAACAGCAGCGTGCGCCGTCCACTTTGGGCCAGCGTCAGTTGCGCCTGCTCAACCGCGGCACGAATATCCTTGACCCCGGAAAACACGGCGGAGAGCGCGATGAACTCGGCTTCGAAAGCATGCGCCATCAGCCGCGCCAGCGTCGTTTTGCCGACACCCGGCGGCCCCCAGAGGATCATCGAATGTGGCGTTCGCGACTCGAAAGCCAACCGCAAAGGCTTGCCGGGGCCGAGCAGGTGTTTTTGCCCGATCACCTC
>CAJBAP010000257.1 GCA_903950295.1 uncultured Rhodocyclaceae bacterium | reverse complement strand
CCCGGTCAAACCGGATGCGCAGCGCGAGATTGCCCGCGTGATTCCCGAAGACAGTCGCCCGGCCATGGCGGCGCGGGCTCCAACCCAGGCGCCGGTGCAACATGCGCCCGCATCGCGTCCCCTGACGCAGGCCGCCGAGGCCGGACGGCGTTTTCTGGTGCAGGTGGGTGTCTTCAGCAATCACGCCAATGCCGAGGAGTTGGTGAGCCGACTGCATGAGGCGGGTATTCCGGCGCAGATCGAATCGCGCGTACAGGTCGGCCCCTTCGCTACAAAGGCCGAGGTGGACAGCGCGCGTGCCAAACTGAAAACCCTTGGGCTGGACGATGCCATGCTGGTGAGGAGATAGACTGATGACTGCCATGAACATAGACAATCCCCACTCCGGCTCGATCGAAGTCGAACCCGACCGCGTCATCGAGTTTCCCGCCGGCCTCGCGGGGTTCGAAGAATGCCACCGTTTCAGTTTGTTCCATCCCGAAACGGAGGGTGGGGCGCTGCCGCGTTATTTCATCTTGCAGTCGATCGACGACCCGGCCATCGCGTTCAATATTGCTGACCCCGAGATGTTCGGCTTCAATTATGAGATCACGCTATCGGATGCGGAGTCTGCCGCGCTCGACCTGGCCGATCCGTCAGAGGCCGCCGTGGTGGTGATCCTCGTCAAGGACTCCTTGCCTGGCGGCGATACCCCCTTGCGCGCCAACCTGAAGGCGCCGCTGGTCATCAACGTACGGGCGCGTCGCGGTATCCAGCACGTATTTTCCAACCTCAATTATCAGGTCACACTCAAGTCGCCCGAACCATGATGGCCCCCACGCTTACTTCGTTCGCTGCCCCCACGGGGGGCGTTGCCTCCTTCGGGGCGGCCCTTCAGGAGGCAAGGTAAATTATGTCGCGCCAGATCATCAGCACCCCCAACGCCCCCGCCGCCATCGGCACTTATTCGCAGGCCGTGCGGGTCGGCGACACCGTGTACATGTCGGGCCAGATCGGCCTCGATCCCTCCACCATGCAGATGGTCGATGGCATCGACGCGCAGATTGTGCGCGTGTTCGACAACCTAAAGGCGGTCGCCGCAGCGGCGGGCACAACGCTCGCCGCCGCCGTCAAGCTCAACATCTATCTGACCGACCTGGCCAACTTCGCCAAGGTGAATGAAGTCATGGCGTGCTACTTTCAGCAGCCTTATCCGGCGCGCGCTGCCGTCGGCGTCAAGGAACTGCCGCGTGGCGCCCTCGTCGAAGCCGATGCCGTACTGGTGATTGGCTGAGAAAACCAAGATTCCCGGGGCGACGCCTGCGGTTGCCTCAAGGCTGGAAAAACTTGGCCTGAGTCGCCAGGCTGATCTCGCGCTGCACCTGCCGCTGCGCTTCGAGGACGAAACCCGCATTACCCCGATCGCCGCTGCCGTGCCGGGTGAGGCAGCACAGTTTGATGTGACGGTGGTTTCCAGCGAAATCGCCTATCGGCCACGGCGGCAACTGGTCTGCCGTGTCGAAGATGAGTCCGGTACGCTCCTATTGCGTTTCCTGAATTTTTATCCCAGCCAGCAAAAAATTTTGCAGTCGGGTGCGCGGCTCCGTGTCTTCGGCGAGACGCGCGGCGGTTTCTGGGGTGCCGAACTGATCCACCCGCGCTTTCATGTGGTGCATGACGATGAGGCATTGCCGACCGCGCTGACACCGGTGTATCCGACTACCGCCGGGTTGGGGCAGGGTACTTTGCGGTGGCTGATCGAACGCGCGTTGAACGAAGTCGATCTTGGCGAAACCTTGCCGGAAGAATTGGTGAACCGTTTTCATCTGGAAGAATTTGCTGCGAGCGTGCGCTCACTGCACGCACCGCCGCCGGGTCTGTCGGCCGATGCGCTGGTGGCTGCACAGCGCCCGGCCTGGCAGCGTATCGCCTTCGATGAATTGCTGGCGCAGCAAATTTCGCTACGGCAGGCCTACGCGACGCGACGTGCGCGCGCGGCGCCGGTGCTGGCCGGCGATCGTCGCCTGACAGGGAGATTGCTGGCCGCGCTGCCGTTCAAACTCACGGGTGCGCAACAACGTGTCTGGCAGGAAATTACCCGTGACCTGTCCGCACCGCACCCCATGCAACGCCTGTTGCAAGGCGATGTCGGCAGCGGCAAGACCGTGATCGCCGCCCTGGCAATGCTGCAGGCGGTCGAAAGCGGCCACCAGGCCGCCCTGATGGCGCCCACCGAAATCCTCGCCGAACAGCACTACCGCAAGCTTAGCCAATGGCTCGCGCCACTAGGACTGGACGTGGCTTGGCTCTCGGGCAGCCAGAAGAAAAAAGACAAGGCGGCCGTGCTGGAAAAAGTCGGCGCTGGCGGGACGGCATTGGTGGTCGGCACCCATGCACTGATCGAGGAGAGCGTTGAATTCGCTCGACTCGGGCTTGCCATCGTCGATGAACAGCACCGCTTTGGCGTACGGCAGCGCCTCGCGCTCAAGCAGAAGGGCATGCACAGTCATCAATTGGCGATGTCGGCCACGCCCATCCCGCGCACGCTGGCGATGAGCTACTACGCCGACCTCGATGTCTCGGTGCTCGACGAACTGCCACCCGGCCGCACGCCGGTGGTGACCAAACTGGTGAGTGCGGCGCGGCGTGATGAAATTGTCGAACGGGTGCGTGCCCTGTGCCGCGACGGCCGGCAGGTTTACTGGGTTTGCCCACTGATCGAAGAGTCGGAAGCACTGCAGCTGAAGACGGCAGAAGAGACTTACGCACATCTTTGTGCCGAATTGCCCGAGGTGCGTGTCGGACTCGTGCATGGCCGCCTCAAGACCGACGAGAAAGCTGCCGTGATGGCCGGTTTCGTGCGCAACGATATTCAGTTGCTGGTGGCGACGACCGTGATCGAAGTCGGTGTCGATGTGCCGAATGCCAGCCTGATGGTGATCGAGCATGCCGAGCGCTTCGGTCTTGCCCAGTTGCACCAGTTGCGTGGTCGCGTCGGGCGCGGCGCGGCAGAGTCGGCTTGCGTTCTGCTGTACGAGACGCCACTCTCGGAAACGGCGCGGGCGCGGCTCAAGATCATTTACGAAAACAGTGATGGTTTCGAGATTGCCCGTCAGGATCTGCATCTGCGCGGACCCGGCGAATTCATCGGCGCGCGCCAGAGCGGTTTGCCGCTGCTGCGTTTTGCCGACCTCGAAGATACGGTACTGGTCGATGCGGCACGTGCAGCGGCCGAGGAAATGCTGACGCGTTGGCCGGAACATGCGGAGCGGCACCTGGCCCGTTGGCTGGGTGGGCGGGCGGAGTTGCTCAAGGCATAGCGCAAGGAACGGGAAGCAAAAACTGGCGCGGGTTTTTAGACTTGTCCGAGTTGGTTGTGGCATGATGACCATGGAGCTGGCCATCGCATCCACCAGAGATGCGGGGCGGCAGTTGTCGGAGGAGGCTCGTTATGAAATCACGCTCTTACGCTGGGCGGGTTCTGTTTATTGCACTGCTCAACCTGTTGTTCTCCACGGTCGCCTTTGCTGACAACAGCAAGGGCGAACTGGTATTTGGCGTCTATCCTTATCTGTCACCCAACCAGATCGTCGAACAATTCTCTCCGCTCGGCGACCATCTGGCCAAGGCGCTGGGCCGACCGGTGGTGCTGCGCTCGGCACCGAATTTCGCCCAGTTCATCGACC
Organism: uncultured Rhodocyclaceae bacterium; assembly: GCA_903950295.1. The sequence goes on along the minus strand of CAJBAP010000257.1, from coordinate 6,750 downwards.
GCACCCGCACCGGCGAATACGACATTATCTTTACCGCCCCGCACATGGGCCGTCTGGCCGAAAAGCGCGACGGCTATCGGCCGTTGGCGCAGTCTGGCAATCCAATCGTTGTCATCGCCCTGGTAAAGAAAGATTCCCCGATCAAGACGCTCGACGATCTGCGCGGACGCGGGCTTGCCATTGGCGCAAAGATGTCGATGACTTACCAGATCATGAATCAGGCACTCGGCAAGAGCGGGCTCGAACTCGGCAAGAACGTCTACTTCATCGATACCGCTAGCTTTTCCAATGTGATCGAGGCCATCCTGCGTAACGATGCCGACGCCGGTGCGACCGCCACCGCGCTGTGGGACAACACGCCCGCCGAGCAGCGTGCGCAGTTTCGGGAGCTTTACCGGGCGCCACCCGTGCCCGGATTTTTCGTGCTTGCTCATCCGCGTAATGGCGAAGCGATGCTGAACAATCTACAAAAGGCCCTGACAGATTTTGCCAAAACATCCATCGGCAAAACCTACTTCGACAAGACTGGGCAAATCGATTTTCGCCCGATCGATGCCGCGACCATGAAACGTCTCGATCCATTCACCGCCGTGTTTGACACGCCCTGAGCTTGACGCCCGCTGCGCAAACGATTCCTTGGTACCGCTCGATCCGGCTCAGGCTGGTGGCGGCGGCTGTGATCGTCGAGGCGATCATGCTGACATTCTTGCTCACCAACAGTTACCGCCTGGTGAGTGAAGCACTCGAGTCGCAAACCCGCATACGACTGGAAGCGCTGGCGCCGCTGCTCGACGCCTCGCTGGCGGGGCGGGTATTCCAGCGCGACCACAGCGAAATTGCAGCCATCATCAAGCAACTGGTTGGTTCGAAGCGCACGGAGATCAGCTACATCGTCGTGTTTGATCGGCGTGGCGAAGTTCTGGCAAGCGTTGGTGAAGTCACGCCACAACTGCTGTCGAATAGTGCTCCCGAAGATCGGACCGTAAACGCTTCATTGACGGACATGATCTACGACACCTCGGTGCCGCTTACCGTGCAAGGCAGCCCGGTGGGGTCTGCGCGCTTCGGTTTGTCGCTTGTCGATTTGGTCACCTTGCGCGGCAATGTGCTGGAACAGAGCGTCCTCATCGCCCTCGGCGAGATTCTGCTGTCGCTATTGTTGCTGTCGGTGGGCGGCTACCTGATCACGCGCCACATTTCGAGTCTGGTTGCCGCCACGCGCCGTATCGCCAGCGCCGACTATTCAGCGCCCATCGTCATTGCCAACCGCGATGAGATCGGCCTGCTTGCAGACAACTTCAATGCCATGGCCGCCACCGTGCAAAGCCGTATCGGCCAACTGGCGGAGAGTGAAAGCCGCTTCCGCAGTATTTTCGATGCCGCCGGCGATGCCTTCTTCATCCACGATGCCGCAGACGGCCATCTGCTCGACGTGAACCTGCGCATGTGCGAGATGTTTGGCTGCACGCGCGAACAAGCGTTGCAGTCGTCGATCGCCAATTTTTCGGCCGGTGTTACACCGTACACCAAGGTCGAAGCTGCCGAGAAGCTACGGCAGGTGATGGATGGCCCGCAGACCTTCGACTGGCTGGCACGACGACTCGATGGCCATACATTCTGGGTTGAAGTGAATCTGCGGCGCGCGCGCATTGGCACCGCTGACCGCATCGTCGCCACGGTGCGCGATATCACCGAGCGCAAGCAACAGGAAGAAAAAACCCGACAGCTACTGGCGGAAAATGAAACGATCCTGCGTAACGCGTTGGTCGGTATTACCCACCTCAGGCAACGCCGCATCGTTTCATGCAATCGCCGCTTTGAAGAGATCTTTCAATATGAGCCCGGCGAGTTGATCGGTGAATCCTCCGAGCGGCTCTACGATACGCACGAGAATTTTCTGAAGATCGGCGAGCGCGGCTATGCGACTCTGGCGGAAGGACGGAACCACAGCGAGGAACTGCTGCTGCGACACAAGGACGGCAGCCTGTTCTGGGGCGCCCTGAACGGTTGCGCCATCGATCCTGCCCATCCAACCGATGGCAGCATCTGGATTTACACGGACATATCCGAGCGTAAGCAAGCCGAGGAAAAGCTCCACCTTGCCGCCAGCGTATTCACCCATGCCCGCGAAGGAATCATCATCACCGACGCTGAAGGCACGATCATCGACGTCAACGACACCTTCACCCGCATCACGGGATACGGCCGCGACGAGGTTATCGGCCAGAACTCCCGCATTCTCAATTCCGGCCGTCATGGCAAGGAGTTCTTCGCGGCGATGTGGCACGATCTGATGGAAAGTGGCAACTGGCACGGCGAAATGTGGAACCGGTGCAAGAACGGCGATTATTTTGCCTCATTGCAAACCATCAGCGCGGTGCGCGATGCCGATGGTCAAGCACGGCACTATGTGTCCTTGTTCTCCGACATTACCGCGCTCAAGGAACATCAGCGCCATCTCGAACATATCGCCCAATATGATGCGCTGACCAGCCTGCCTAACCGCGTGCTGCTGGCTGACCGATTGAAGCAGGCCATGGCTCAGACCCAGCGCCGTGAGCAACTGCTGGCAGTGGCCTATCTTGATCTCGATGGCTTCAAGGCCATCAATGACCGCCACGGGCACGACGCTGGCGATCAGTTGCTGATCGCCCTGGCCACCCGCATGAAGCAGGCGCTGCGCGAAAGCGACACGCTTGCCCGACTGGGCGGCGACGAATTCGTTGCTGTGCTGATTGACCTTGAGAATGAGTCTGCCAGCGTGCCGATGCTCAACCGCCTGCTTGATGCCGCCTCACTGCCAGTCCACGTGGGAGACTTGATACTCCAGGTTTCGGCCAGCATCGGCGTTGCCTTCTACCCGTTTGAGGAAGTAGATGCCGATCAACTGTTGCGCCAGGCCGATCAGGCCATGTATCAGGCCAAGCTGGCCGGCAAGAACCGTTACCACGTTTTCGATGCCGCACAGGACAGCAGCATCCGTGGTCACCACGAAAGCTTGGAGCGCATCCGCCACGCCCTGACCCAAGGCGAATTCGTGCTGCATTACCAACCCAAGGTCAATATGCGCACGGGAGCGGTGGTTGGTGCCGAAGCCCTGATCCGCTGGCAATGCCCGGAGCGGGGCTTGTTGCCGCCAGCCGTGTTCCTGCCGGTGATCGAGGACCACCCGTTGGCCATAGAGGTTGGTGCGTGGGTCATCAATACGGCCCTGACACAGATCGCGCTTTGGCAAGCCCAAGGGCTCGATATTCCCGTCAGTGTCAATGTGGGCGCGCACCAATTGCAGCAGGCGGACTTTGTTGAAAGCCTGCGAGAGATCCTGGTGGCGCATCCCGACGTCAGGCCAGACTACCTGGAAATAGAAGTGCTGGAAACCAGCGCACTGGAAGATCTGGCCCATGTATCGCAAGTCATGGATGTGTGTCGAATGATTGGAATAACTTTCGCGCTGGATGATTTCGGCACCGGTTACTCCTCGCTGACCTACCTGAAACGGCTGCCGGTTTCCCTGCTCAAGATCGACCAGAGCTTCGTCCGCGACATGCTCGATGATCCGGATGATCTTTCCATTCTGGACGGGGTGCTTGGTCTGGCTGCCGCGTTCAACCGGCAGGCGATCGCCGAAGGGGTGGAGACGCTGGAACATGGCGCGATGCTGCTGCAGCTCGGCTGCGAACTGGCGCAAGGCTACGGCATAGCCCGCCCGATGCCGGCGGACAGCTTTCCCGCCTGGGCTGCGACTTGGCGCGTCGATCCTTCCTGGTGCAATCTGCAGGCCGTCAGTCGCACTGATTTACCGATACTCTACGCCAGTGTCGAGCATCGAGTCTGGATTACGGCGATTGAAGATCTCCTCAAGGGCCAGCGTGAAACACCGCCGCCGCTTGACGTTCACCAATGCCGCTTCGGCAAGTGGCTGGATGTCGAAAGTCTCACCAACCCTGGCACTCATCCAGTCTTTCAAGCCATCAATCAGATACACCAGCAAGTGCATGCACTGGCAGTGGAGTTGCTGGAGCTTTGGTCGAGGGGCCGGGCCCCAGAGGCACTGGCGCGGCTGGATGAACTCCATAAGCTGCGGGATGCCTTGCTTGAACAGTTGAAGGTGCTGATTCGGTGGAAATCCCCGTAGTTTGAGAGCCCGGCGGCGCGTCTCATGGGGACGGCGTAAAATCTTGCCATGCCCAGTTTTGCCCTGATCAAGCAACGTCTCGACCTCTACGAAAAGCTGATGCGGCTGGACAAGCCGATCGGCATTCTGCTGTTGCTGTGGCCGACGCTCTGGGCGTTGTGGATCGCCAGTAACGGACGCCCCGACTGGTGGGTGGTGTGGATTTTTGTGCTCGGCACGGTGCTGATGCGTTCGGCCGGTTGTGTCGTCAACGACTATGCCGACCGCAATTTCGATCCCCACGTCGAGCGCACAAAAATGCGGCCGCTGGCCGCCGGGACGGTGACGACGCGCGAAGCCTTCATCCTGTGCGGCTTTCTCGTGGTTGCCGCCTTCCTCCTGATCCTGCCGCTCATGAATACACTGCTGCTGGGTCTGGCGCTGGTGGCACTGTTCCTCGCGGCCAGTTACCCTTTCACCAAACGCTTCTTCGCCATCCCGCAGGCCTATCTGGGGGTCGCCTTCGGCTTCGGCATTCCGATGGCCTTTGCCGTGACGCTGGGACGAATACCGGAAACGGCGTGGTGGTTGTTGCTCGCCAACGTGTTCTGGGCGATGGCTTACGACACCGAATATGCACTGGTCGATCGCGAGGACGATATCCGCATCGGCATCAAGACCTCGGCGCTCACCTTCGGCCGTTTCGACATCGTGGCAATCATGCTCTGCTACGGCGTTACGCTGGCCCTGCTGGGCTGGGTGGGCTGGCGGCTTGGCTTCGGCTGGCCATATGCGCTGGGGCTCTCTGTTGCCGCATGCATCGCCGGTTATCATTACACGCTGATTCGCGAGCGTGATCGCATGCGCTGCTTCAAGGCTTTCCTGCACAACAACTGGTTCGGTGCTGCCGTGTTTGCCGGTATCGCCATCGATTATTTTCTACGACACTGGAGATTTTCATGAAACGTTTTCTGTTGCCCCTGCTGTTTGCTGTTGCCTTGCCCGCCGGTGCTGCGGAAGACACCCGGCAGTTCGTCCAGATGCCGGCGCCGGCGCAGGCCGTCCTGCGTGCCGAGATGGTCGACATGCTGGCTGCGCTGCACGAAATCATTGGCCTGCTGGCTAACGGCAAGGCGAAGGAAGCCGGCGATGTGGCCGAGGGCCGCATCGGCAACGGTGCGAAAAGCAGTCGCCATGTTGGCATGAAGCCCGCCGAAATGCCTGGCCGCCACATGACCGAAGCCATGCGCAAACTAGCCTGGGGCATGCACGATGCCGGCAGCGAGTTCGCCGATGTGGCCAAGACGGGCGATGCCGGCAAGGCGCTGGCCGCGCTGCCCAAGCTGACGTCTCAGTGCGTGTCCTGCCACACGGCTTACCGCACCCGGTAATGAACGCCGCCCAGGATCTGCGCGAATTCATCGCCCGCCTCGAAGCGGCCGGCGAGTTGAAGCGCATTGCCATCGAGGTTGACCCCAAGCTGGAAATGACCGAGATCGCCGACCGCGTGCTGCGCGTTGGCGGGCCGGCCTTGTTGTTCGAGAAACCCAAAGGCGCCACGATGCCGGTGCTGGTGAACCTGTTCGGTACGCCCCAACGGGTGGCCATGGGAATCAATGAAGGCACGGGTGCTGGCGCGGATTGGCAAACTGCGCTGCGCGAAGTCGGCAAGTTGCTCGCCTATCTCAAGGAACCCGAGCCGCCCAAGGGGTTGCGCGACGCCTGGGACAAGCTGCCGATCTTGCGGCAAGTGCTGCACATGGCGCCCAAGGTGGTTTCCTCCGCGCCCTGTCAGGAGATCGTCTGGGAAGGCAAGGATGTTGATCTGTCACGCCTGCCTGTGCAGACCTGCTGGCCGGGCGATGCCGCGCCGCTGATCACCTGGGGTCTGACGGTGACGCGCGGACCCAACAAAACACGCCAGAATCTCGGCATCTATCGTCAGCAAGTCATCGCTCCCAACAAGGTCATCATGCGCTGGCTGGCGCATCGTGGCGGCGCGCTGGATTTCCGTGACCACTGCGAGAAAAATCCCGGCACGCCTTACCCGGTTGCGGTGGTGCTCGGCTGCGATCCGGCCACCATTCTCGGTGCTGTGACGCCAGTGCCGGACAGTCTTTCCGAATACCAGTTCGCCGGTCTGCTGCGTGGCGGCAAGACTGAGTTGGTGAAATGTATCGGCTCCGATCTGCAGGTGCCGGCACGGGCAGAAATCGTGCTGGAAGGCGCCATTTACCCAACTGAGCATCCCGGCGAATATGAAACCGCACCTGAAGGGCCGTATGGCGATCACACCGGTTACTACAATGAAGTGGCTGATTTCCCGGTATTCACCATCGAGCGCATGACGATGCGACATGACCCGATCTACCACTCCACCTACACCGGCAAGCCGCCCGACGAGCCGGCGATGCTGGGCGTGGCGCTCAACGAAGTCTTCGTGCCGCTGTTACAAAAGCAGTTCCCCGAGATCGCCGATTTCTACCTGCCGCCCGAGGGTTGTTCCTACCGGATGGCCGTGGTCAGCCTGAAAAAGCAGTATCCCGGTCACGCCAAGCGCGTGATGTTCGGCATCTGGAGTTTTCTGCGACAGTTCATGTACACCAAGTTCATCATCGTGGTGGATGACGACATTG
>CAJBAP010000256.1 GCA_903950295.1 uncultured Rhodocyclaceae bacterium | reverse complement strand
GGGGTTTTTTGCTCCCAGCGCCAGCAGCAGCACGACCAACCCCTTGCCGCCGACCAGCAGCAGCACGGCCAGTACCAGGCGATGCAGGTTGTCGAAAACGAAGCCCAGATCGAGCAGCATGCCGACCGTGACGAAGAACAGCCCGAGCAGCATGTCGCGGAAGGGGCGGATGTCGGATTCGACCTGATGGCGGTAAATGGTTTCCGAAATCAGCATGCCACCGACGAAGGCACCGAGCGCCAGCGACAGGCCGGCCAGGCCGGTGGCATAGGCGAGACCGATCACCAGCCACAGGGTCGTCAGCACGAAGAGCTCTTCGGAGCGCCGGCGCGCCACGGCATCGTAGAGGCGGCGAATCCATGTTTGCCCGACCCAGATGAGGAGCGTCAGCACCACGACGGCCTGCACCAGGGCGATTGCCAGCGCGTGCGCGAGCTCGCCGCCCGGTTGGGCGAGTGCGGGAAGCAGGATCAGGCAGGGCACTACCGCGATGTCCTGGAACAGCAGCACGCCCATGGTTTGGCGCCCGGAGCGCGAATGCAGTTCGAAACGTTCCGACAGCATCTTGGCAACGATGGCCGTGGAGGACATCGCCACCGCCAGTCCGACCGCGAGCCCGGCGCGCCAGTCCTGGCCAAAGCCGGCCCAGCTGATCACGCCCACGCCGGCAGTGGTGATGAGCATCTGCGTCGCGCCGAAACCGAATACCAGTTGGCGCATGGACTTGAGCTTTTGCAGGCTGAATTCAAGCCCGATGGAAAACATCAGGAAGACCACGCCGAACTCGGCGATGGCATCGACCGCGTCACTCTCCTCCAGCGCGCGCAGGCCATGCGGCCCGAGCAACATGCCGACGACCAGATAAGCCAGCATGGCCGGCAGACGGAAACGCCGCGCCAATGCCAGCGCGCCAACGGCGACGGTTAGCAGCAACATGATCACAAACAGGTTCTGGTGCATGATGGCAGAATCATACCTGCTGGGATTGGGCCATCAGCTAGAATCTGGGCTATCCAGAAAAGTCGGCGCTGGCGGTACGGCGCCCCACCCAGTCCATGAAGCTGCATATGGTTTTCCCTGCCGGAGGCCGTGCATGATTTCCGACGGCAACACCCAAGAGGTCTTCCGGCGCGCACGGATGTCGATCGGTTTTGCGCTGGGCGGCTTTGCTGCGGTCATGGCGGTCGGCGCAGTGGGCTACAAGCATCTGGGTGGCCTGGATACCGGCTGGCTCGATGCGCTCTACATGACTTTTCTGATGGTTGCCACCATCGGTTACGGTGCCGGCGTGGAAATCTGGCACAGGCCGGACGCACAAATCTTTACCATGGTGGTCGCCTTCTCCGGCGTGGCCGTGATGACCTATTTCTTTTCAAGCGTGACGGCCATCGTTCTGGCCAGCGATTTCGATAAATCGATGCGGAGACGGCGCATGGACAAGATGATGAAGAAAGTTCACGGACATTTCATTCTCTGCGGTTACGGCCGGGTCGGCCGCAACGTCGGGCAGGAACTCGAAGCCACCAACCGCCATTACATCGCCATCGACGAGAAGCTGGAACTGCTCGAGGCACAGGCCGAAAAGCGGCCGGGCATGCTCTACATTCACGGCGATGCCATCGACGACGACGTGCTCATCGAAGCCAACATCCAGGAGGCGAAGGGCGTGTTCGCCATTACCGGCGACGACAGTCGCAACCTGATGATCGCCCTGACCGCCAAACAGCTTTCGCCCGGTGTGCGTGTCGTGGCGCGCTGCAACGACATGCGCAATGTCGAGAAAATGAAGAAGGCTGGTGCCGATGCCATCGTTTCACCCAACTTCACCGGCGGCATGCGTATCGCTTCGGCGATGATCCGGCCGCACGTGGTGTCCTTCCTCGACGAAATGCTGCGCACCGAACACAAGCTGCGTGTCGAAGAGGTGGTGGTGCCGTCGAGTTTTACGCCACAATCCCTCGGCGCACTCAATCTCAAGGGTTCGAGTTACGTGCTGCTGGCGGTGCGCACGCGTGGCGACTGGGTGTTCAACCCCGCCGCCGATTTCCTCGTCCAGCCTGGCCATACCCTGATTGCGATGGCCTCGCCCCACGGCCGCTTCGAGATCGAGTCGGCGTTGTTCCTGATGGACGGTAGCTAATCAACGCGCCTGGATCGGTCGTGCGGTGGTGACGAAGATCAAGGTGCGCGCCTCACGGATGTCGGCGTGGAGTGCCTCGACCAGTGGCGGATTGATCTGTTTTTCGGCGCTCCATTCGATGATGAAGTTGGCGCCCGAGCCGCCCGATGAGTCGGAACGGGGTATATACAACTCGTAGGTACCCAGCGGCGGTAGGGTTTGTGGCGCAGCAAGGAATTCGCGCAGCAACTTGCCCTCGGTATTGTAGTAACGGGCGCTGACGACCTTGAGCGCTGCCTTCATGTCGGTGTTGCGAATGCTGACGTGCGTGGAAACCAGTGTCTCCGATGGCTTGCCGGTCTTGGGATTGACTTCGCCATGATAGAGGTGGGAATACACCGGCAGGTAGAGCGACTGCCCGGCCGACAGGGGCGGTACGTCTTGCGCGCTTGCCGCCAAAGCGGCCAACACAAGCCAAAAACCGAAGAAAAAATGGCGGGGTGCGTAGTTGCTCATGACGATGCGCCTTATCGTTTGATCATATCGGATGACCCGGTGGGCGATGATACCTGCCCACGGGGTTAGAGGGACTAGCGGCCCCGCAGGCTGCGCAGAAACATGCCGCCCACCATCATCAGTGCCAGCGGAATGGCGTAGAACAGAACCTTCGTGTCATAGTGTTTGAACTCGACCAGTATTGGTACGTCACCCTCGAAGCGGTAGCGTACCGTCGTCTCGAAATCCCACGAGGAGCGCGCGACCTCGAGTTGCCATGGCTTGCCGGCATCCATGCGCCAGCGTAACCAGGCGTCGCTCTCCACCACTTCGCCAAACGGTTCGGGCGGCTGGAGTGAGGAATAAATTCCCTGTGCTTTCGCCTCGGCGAGCCTGCCGTAGGGAATGCTGCAGGCCTCGTTGTCCTTGCAGGTCGCAACCAGTCTGAACCCGGGTTCCCAGGCGACATTCTTTTCCCAGGGCCAGGCCATGATCAGCGCGACGGCCCATACCCAGGTCATGGCGACGAAGCCCATCATCCAGCCGAAAATGCTGCGAAAAGTGTTGGCGTTGGGCATTGCAAGTCCTTCGGGTTATAGTGGCGCCGGATTATAGGGGTAGCCGCCGTTTGCTCCGAAGCGGACGGAATAAATTGGCCTTTAGTAAGCTCCCTGTAAGCCCCTGCGCCTACAGTTCGGCGCGCCAACGTCTTATTAAAAAATCGGCAGTTCCATCTCTTCTCGTACAGGAGGCAATAAATGTCCACAGAAACCTGGGAACGCGTTCGGTCCAACCCGAAGTTCCAAGAGTTTGTCAAAAAGCGCAATAACTACTCGATCATGATGACCATTTTGGGCGCAGTTGCCTATTACGGTTTCATCCTGCTGGTCGCCTACAACAAAGAGTTCCTCGCGGCCAAAATTGCCCCGGGCGCGGTGATGAGCGTCGGTATTCCCATTGGCGTCGGTGTCATCATCTTCACCATCATCATCACCTGGATCTACGTCCGTCGCGCTAATACCGAGTTCGACGCCGAGAGCGCAGAAATCGTCAAGGAGGCCACCAAGTGAGCGTTTCCATCAAACAAATTCTCGGTGGCATGGCTCTACTCGCCCTCGCTGGCGGCGCCATCGCTGCAGGTGCCGACCTCGGTCAGGCTGCCAAGCAAGCCACCAACTGGACGGCCATCGTCATGTTCGGCATCTTCGTTGCCGGCACGCTGTGGATCACCAAGTGGGCGGCTTCCAAGACCAAGACTGCAGCTGACTTCTACACCGCCGGCGGTGGCATCACCGGCTTCCAGAACGGTCTGGCGATCGCCGGCGACTATATGTCCGCCGCGTCCTTCCTCGGGATTTCCGGTCTGGTATTCGCCAACGGCTTCGACGGTCTGATCTTCTCGATCGGCTGGCTGGTCGGTTGGCCCATCATCACCTTCCTGATGGCGGAGCGCCTGCGCAACCTCGGCAAGTTCACCTTCGCCGACGTCGCTTCCTACCGCTTCGCCCAGACCCCGCTGCGCACCTTCGCGGCGATCTCGACGCTGGTGGTGGTGGCCTTCTACATGATCGCCCAGATGGTTGGCGCCGGACAGCTCATCAAGATCCTGTTCGGCCTCGACTACATGGTTGCCGAGATTCTCGTCGGCGTGATCATGATGATGTACGTGCTGTTCGGCGGCATGACCGCAACGACCTGGGTGCAGATCATCAAGGCTTGCATGCTGC
>CAJBAP010000255.1 GCA_903950295.1 uncultured Rhodocyclaceae bacterium | reverse complement strand
TTGCACGGCGATCTCGGCGGTCTCGGCGTCGCGAATCTCGCCGATCATGATCTTGTCCGGATCGTGGCGCAGGATGGAGCGCAGCCCGCGGGCAAAGCTCAGCCCCTTCTTGTCGTTGACGGGAATCTGCAGCACACCCGCAAGCTCGTATTCGACCGGATCTTCGATCGTGACGATCTTGTCGCGGCCGTCATGGATCTCCGACAGCACACCATAGAGCGTGGTGGTCTTGCCGCTGCCGGTCGGCCCGGTCACCAGCAGCATGCCGTAGGGTTGAGTCGCCAGTGCGCGGATGCGGGCGAGATCGTCGGCAGCGAAGCCGAGGCCTTCGAGGCGCAACGACTCGCCCTCCGGCACCAGCCGGCGCTTGTCAAGGATGCGCAGCACGGCATCTTCGCCGTGGATGCTCGGCATCACGGACAGGCGCAGATCGATGCGACGGCCGGCAAAACGCACGGGGAAGCGTCCGTCCTGCGGCACACGACGCTCGGCGATATCAAGTTCGGCCAGCACCTTGAGGCGCGACACGGCTTGCTCGGCAACTTCACGACCAGCCGCAGCCCCCACTTTTTCGAGTACGCCGTCGATGCGGTAGCGGATGTCCAGACCGGTCGGCGTGGCCTCGAGATGGATGTCGCTGGCACCGAGTTTCAGCGCATCGTGGAGGGTCGAGTTGACCAGTCGCACCACCGGGCTCGTGTCCTGGCCGATGCGGGCCAGTGAGATTTCATCGGCACCCTCTGCCATCAGTGCCGTCCCGCCAGTGCCGACTTTTTGTGGTACAACGCTCGCCAGCGCCGATACATCCTGATGCTGCTTGTGCAGCCAGGCGCCGAGATCGTCCGGGCTGGCGAGGTGCCATTCGACGTAGTCGCCGGCACGCGCCTCGACCCAGCGTTGCAGGTCGGCGGCCAGCGGATCATCGAACACCGCGATCAGGCGCTCACCATCGAGGAACAAGGCGCAGCGGCGCGCCTGGGCCTCCGTCAGCGGCAGGCGGTCGAACACCGGCGTCAGGCGATGCAACTGGAGCAGCGTAACGCTCGGGTAGTCGGCATCGGGCAGGATTGCGGCGGCAGTGTCAGGCAAACGGGCATTCATCGCAGACTCCCGGCGAGATCGAAGATAGGCATGTAGAGCAGCACGACGATGGTGCCGACGACGAGGCCGATCGTCGCCATCAGCAGGGGTTCGAAAGTGCGGGCGAAGAGATCGATGCGTCGCGCAATCTCGCCATCGTGAAAACGGGCGGCACGACCCAGCATTTCGCCGAGTCGCCCGCTGCGCTCGCCGACTTGCATCATGCGCAGCGCTACCGGCGTCACCAGCGCCGCGCCCTCGAAGGCCTGCGACATGCTTTCGCCGCGACCGATGGCGGCAGCAGCGCGGCGATAGCGCAGCAGTGTTTCGGTGCTTAGCAGTCCCTCGGCCAGACTCATCGCCTGCAGGATGGGCAGTCCGCCCTCGAGCAGCGTGCCCAACGCCAGGTAAAGCCGGGTCAGCTCGAAGGTGGTGACGGT
>CAJBAP010000254.1 GCA_903950295.1 uncultured Rhodocyclaceae bacterium | reverse complement strand
CACCTACACCTATCGGCTGTTAATTTTTTAAAGATCAGTCGCAGCTCAGCTGCAAAGAGGGGCGCATTATACGGATTGAAATTCAACCGTCAATCACTTCTAGAAAAGAATTTCGGGAAAGATGAAATGACTCACCGGATCAAGGCGATAGATCAGCCTCAGCAAGCTGACGACGCAGTGTTCCCGCGTGTCGGTGGCGTGCCATCAGGCGTGGTTCGGTGAGTAATTGACCTAAGGTCTGACCAACCACCATGACCACCCCCAGCACCGGAAGAACCAGCATCAGACCGGCAACACCCGCCACCGCACCGCCGACGAAAATCATCACTACTGTCAGGAGCGGATGCATGTGCAGGCTTTTCCCGATAGTTAGCGGCATATAGACAAAATCGTCGAGCATGCGCGCCAGCACGAAAAGGGCTACGGCCCACCATGCCATTTCGGGGGCTTGCGGAAAATCCGTTGCCGCCACCAGCACCACAAGCAAGCCGCCAAGAATAGATCCGACGTAGGGTATCCAGGCCAACACGGCACAGATCAAACCGAGCGCCCACGGGCCGGGAAAGCCCAGCAACCAAAGACCGAGCCCCAGTGTGACCGTATCCAGTACGGTCAGCCACAGCAGGCCCTGGAAATAGGCGCGTGCCGTGCGATCAACCTCAGCCAGCAGACTGAGCGTACGCTCGAAGAAAGCGTTGGGCACCGCGTGTGCGAGAAAGCGCATGAAGACCCGGCCGTCGCGCAGAAAGAAAAAAGCCAGGAACGGCGTTAATAGTAGCGCTGGGGCCCAAGCGGCGGCGGCGACAACGACGGGTTCAACATGACTGGACAATGATTCGGAAAAATCTGCCAGCCGCGCGGATGCAACATCTGCCAAACGTGCCTTGGCAAACACACTCCAACTCGCATCAAGAGCATGCAGGCTACGATCCAGCAGCGCTTGGCCGCCTTGCAGATAGCGCATGAGCGTCGCTTGCCAATCGATGATGCGCGCGCCGAACTGTGGCAACGCCAGCATGCCTGCCAATGAGAGAGCAGCGATGAAACCCGCCATCACCGAGCCGGCAGCGGTCTCGCGACGCATGCCGCGATAGATGAGCGCCTGCATCAACGGCTGTAGCATGTAGTAAAGAATCAAGGCCAGCAGGAAAGGGGTCGTCAGCCACAGCAACTTTTGCAGCGCTGCCAGCAGCAGGCAGGTTGAGCCAATGATTGCAGCCCAAACCACTGGCCCGGATTGCTGTCGCGCAACAGGAAAGCCTAAAGGTGCTGGCGCCATACTTGGGTATCACTCCCTTGTAGCTGACGAATACGCCGCCCCATTTCGCGAGCCACTTGCAAGGCGATCTTGCTGGCAATGCGCGCATGGGTATCCATCAGCGCCAAGAAGTCCTCGCGAAAAAACACGGACAGTTTGGCGGGTTTGAGTACCCGTGCCTGGGCAGTCCGCGGCAAGTTGTCGAGCAACGCCATGTCACCGAAAAATGCGCCAACCCCCAGCATGGCAATGCGTCCATCCTCACCCTGCCCTTGCCGCCCCAAGGCAACCTCCCCCTCCTGGACGATATATATCGCCTGCCCTTCCTCGCCTTCGTCAAAAACTATTTCATCCGCAAGGTACTCCCTCTGATGCAGGAGACCATCGACGATGCCCAGCTCTACCGGGGACAACTGGCTGAACAGGGAAATTTTTGCGAGCCGCGCCAAACGGGGCGTGAGCTTTCTGGAACCAAATATTTTCATGAAAAGGATGTGCTCATTCAGGACGTTGTGATTCTATGCGCATTCCCGCAGCAGTCAGCGCGCCAGCGAATTTCCACCTTCAGCTGCGGATCAGCAGTGCCACGGCCTCCGCAGCAATGCCCTCGCCGCGCCCTTCGAAACCCAGCCGTTCCGTAGTCTTGCCTTTGACATTTACACAATCCACCGCCACACCCACATCGGCCGCAATGTTGGCGCGCATGGCCACAACATGAGGGGCGATGCGCGGTGCCTGAGCAATTACCGTGCAATCAACATTACCTACCCGCCAACCAGCCTCACGCACCGCCGCCACGGCACCACGCAACAGTACGCGGCTATCGGCACCGCGCCACGCCTCATCACTGTCAGGGAACATGCGGCCAATATCACCCAGCCCTGCTGCCCCCAGGAGCGCGTCGGTAATCGCATGCAGCAACGCATCAGCATCAGAGTGCCCGTACAGACCCATGTCATAGGGAATCGTTACGCCACCAAGGATCAGCGCGCGTCCCGACACCAGGGGATGTACGTCATAACCCTGCCCAACCCGGAATTCCATCATCCCTCCGCTTTCCTGCTTGCGAGAATCCACTCAGCCAGTTGCAGGTCGAGCGGGTAAGTTACCTTGAGATTGGTGGCATCT
>CAJBAP010000253.1 GCA_903950295.1 uncultured Rhodocyclaceae bacterium | reverse complement strand
GAATCCGCTGCACGCACTGTTTCCGCACAATCCTGCGCACATCAGTCCTTACAGCCCGTCACAGCGCAGCTTCGTCAATGTGCTCTACCTCGATATCGAGGCCGTGCCGGAACTGGCCACATGCGCTGAGGCCAAACGCCGTCTCGCCAGCGCCGACTTTTTGACGCGGCTGCAAACACTGCGAGCAGCCACGCTGGTCGACTACGTCGGCGTGGCACAGGCCAAGTTCGAAATGCTGGAACTCCTGTTCCAGCATTTCCTTGCCAACATGGCGACTGGGGGTTGCGCCCGCGCCGCTGCCTTCAACGCCTGGCGTACCGCCCAGGGTGAAGAACTCGAACGCCATGCGCTATTTGAAGCCTTGCAGGCCCACTTTTACGCCGCCGACAGCGCAGCCTGGGGCTGGCCAGCCTGGCCGGCCGAGTATCGCGACCCGGCAGCGCCGGCCGTCGCCAGCTTTGCCACTCAGCACGCCGAAGCCGTCACCTACCATGCCTGGTTGCAATGGCTGGCCGACGGACAACTCGCCGCCGTCGCGGTGCGTGCGCGAGCCTGCGGCATGGCTGCCGGCCTTTATCAGGATCTCGCGGTCGGTACCAATCCGGGTGGCGCCGAAGCCTGGAACTGGCAAGACGTCCTTGCCAACGGCGCTCACGCCGGTGCGCCGCCCGATGAAATCAACCTGATGGGGCAGGATTGGGGCCTGCCGCCCTTTGTGCCACACCGTCTGCGCGACGTTGCCTACGCACCGTTCATCGACATCCTGCGCGCCAACATGAAGCATGCTGGCGCATTGCGCATCGACCATGTGATGGGGCTGATGCGCGTCTTCTGGGTGCCGGAAGGCATTCCCGCCTCCGAGGGTGCCTACGTGCATTACCCCTTCGAAGACATGCTCGGCATCGTCGCCCTCGAAAGCCAGCGCAACCAGTGCCTGGTGATCGGTGAAGATCTCGGCACCGTACCGGACGGCTTTCGTCCGCGGTTGGCCGAATGCGGCGTGCTTTCCTACCACCCGCTGATTTTCGAGCGTTATCCGGACGGCAATTTCCACCTGCCGGCCGACATGCCGGCGCAGGCGCTGGTAGCGGCCAGCACCCACGACCTGCCCAGCCTGCGTGGCTATTGGCATGGCGAAGACCTCGACATCCGTGCCGACCTGAACCTGTTTCCCAGTGAAGAACTGCGCCAGCGCCTCATCGTCGAACGCGACTGGGATCGCGGCCGCCTGCTCTGGGCGCTCGAGCAGGAAAACCTGCTGCCGGCCGGTGCAGAAAAAGACCCGGCGTCGATGCCGGATATCACGAGCGCCACCGTTACGGCGATTCATACCTACCTGGCGCGCTCGCCAGCGCAAATTCTCGTGGTGCAACCCGAGGATATTTTTGGCGTAATGGAGCAGCCCAACCTGCCAGGTACGCTGGAACATCAGCACCCCAACTGGCAACGAAAACTGCCCGTGCTACTTGAAGAGTGGGAGCGTCAAAGCGACTTCAGAAAGCTCTGCAGTGCGGTACGAGCCGCCCGCAGAAAATAGCTCTCAACTCTTCCAGGCGGCCAAAAACTCCCGCCAATGCGGCGCATCAAGCACCGTGAGATGATCGCGGACAACAGCCACCTCAGCGTCATGCGCGGTAGCTGAGAGGTTGCCGCGCATTTTCTGGAAGCGCAGATAGACGAGATAGGTGTTAACGACGTCGGTCTCGCAGTAGTCACGGATGGCGTCGATCTTGCCATCCAGCCACGCACCCCAGACCGCTCCCCCCTCCATACCCAGCTTGCCCGGCAAGCCCATGAGCTTGACCAGTTGATCCAGCGGCGCGTTGGCACGCGGCTGGTACATGGCCAGCAAATCCATCAGGTCGAGATGGCGCGTGTGGTAGCGACTGATGTAGTTGTTCCACTTGAAATCGCGATCATCCTCGCCCAGATCCCAGTAGCGGGGGGCGGCAACGCCATGGATCAGCCCACGATAGTGGAGTACCGGCAGATCGAAACCGCCGCCGTTCCACGAGACGATCTGCGGCGTGTATTTAGCCACGCCATCGAAGAAACGCTGGATGATGTCGCCTTCCCCCGATTTCGGTTCGGCCAGCGACCAGACGCGGAAACCTTCGTCGTTGCGCAAAGCACAGGAAATGACGACAACGCGCTGCAGATGGTGCGGCAGAAAATCCGAACCGTTCTTCGCACGCTGCTTCTGGAAAGCAAACTCGGCCACCTCGGCATCGGCCAAGGTATCGGGAAGTTCATGCAGATGACGCAGACCTGCGACATCGGGAATGGTCTCGATGTCAAAGGTCAAAACAGGGATCATGCCGGGAATACGCCGGTCGAGAGGTAGCGATCGCCGCGGTCGCAAACGATGCAGACGATGACGGCGTTCTCCACCGTGGCGGCGATGCGCAGTGCCACCACCATGCCCCCTCCCGAAGAGATGCCGGAGAAAATACCTTCTTCCGTCGCCAGACGCCGCGTCATGATTTCGGCATCTTGCTGACCAACAGATTCGAGTTGGTCGACGCGCGAAAAATCACAAATCTTTGGCAGGTATTCGGTCGGCCATTTGCGGATCCCCGGAATTTGCGCGCCATCTTCGGGCTGACAGCCAATGATGCGGATCGCCGGATTCATTTCCTTGAAATAGCGCGAACAGCCCATGATCGTGCCGGTCGTACCCATGCTGGAAACGAAGTGCGTCACGCCCCCCGCAGTATCACGCCAGATTTCCGGGCCGGTACCGGTGTAATGTGCGAGCGGGTTGTCCGGGTTGGAAAACTGGTCGAGCATGATGCCCTTCCCTTCCTTCACCAAACGTTCGGCCGTATCGCGCGCGCCTTCCATACTGCCAGCCTTGGGCGTCAGCACCAATTCAGCCCCGTAGGCACGCATCGACTGCCGGCGCTCGATACTCTGGTTCTCGGGCATCACCAGCACCATCTTGTAGCCACGCATCGCCGCCACCATGGCCAGCGCGATACCGGTGTTGCCGGAGGTCGCCTCGATCAGCGTATCGCCAGGCTTGATTTCGCCACGCTCCTCGGCACGCAGGATCATCGACAGTGCCGGACGATCCTTCACCGACCCCGCAGGGTTATTGCCCTCGAGTTTGGCGAGAATGACGTTGTTGCGGCGGGCATTCTCCGCACCCGCCGCGTAGGGGATGCGCTGCAAGCGAACCAGGGGTGTATTACCGACGAAATCATCGAGCGTATTGAATTTCATTTTGCGAGGTGCTCCACGTATTTGCTCACGCCCTGCTCTACCGTGGCGAACTCATCCTTGTAGCCGGCGGCCCGCAGGGCGGAGATATCAGCCCGGGTGAAACTTTGGTACTTGCCCTTGAGTGCCTCGGGGAAATCGATGTATTCGACAATGCCCTGCGCCACCATCTCGGCCAGGGACAGCGCAGGCAGGCCTTCACGGGCACGACAGGCATTCACGGTGGCAGTGGCGATGTCGTTGAACGGCTGGGCACGGCCAGTGCCGAGATTGAAGATGCCGGATTTTCCCGGATGGTCGAGGAAATGGAGGTTCACCTTTACCACATCGTCGATGAAAACAAAGTCGCGGCTCTGCTCGCCGTTGCCGTAGCCGTCGCAACCTTCGAACAGTTTGACCTTGCCGGTGGCACGGTACTGGTTGAAGTGGTGGAAAGCCACCGAAGCCATGCGCCCCTTGTGCTGTTCACGCGGGCCATAGACATTGAAGTAGCGGAAGCCGACGACCTGGGAAGTAGCACCGCTATCGGCCAGCACGCGGCGACGCACGATCTGGTCGAAGAGGAATTTCGAATAGCCATAGACGTTGAGCGGCCCTTCGTGTTCGCGCGCTTCGCTGAATACGCTGCCGCCGCCATACACCGAGGCACTGGAGGCATACAGGTAGGACACTTCATGGTCGAGACAGAAATCCAGCAGCGCCAGTGAGTAGCGGTAGTTGTTTTCCATCATGTAGTGGCCATCGGTTTCCATCGTGTCCGAGCACGCGCCCTCGTGGAAAATCGCCTCCACCGCGCCATCGAACTGGCCGGTCTGCACCATGTCGAGAAACTCGTGCTTGTCGAGGTAATCGGCAATCTCGCAATCGACCAGGTTCTTGAACTTGTCGGCCTTCTTGAGATTGTCCACGGCGATGATATTGCCGATCCCACGCTGATTCAGCGCCTTGACGATGTTGGCGCCAATGAAGCCGCAAGCACCGGTGACGATGTAATAGGTCATGTCTATCCTTCCAGTTCCGCCAGCGTACAGGTTGCCGTGCCAAGCTTGCCCACCACAACGCCCGCCGCCCGGTTCGCCCAGCGCATCGCATCGGCGAATCCGAGGCCGCTGGCGAGCATCACGGCCAGCGTGGCGATGACGGTATCGCCCGCACCGCTCACATCATAGACTTCACGCGCCTGCGCAGGTTCCTGAACCATCCCGCTATCAACAAACAACGTCATGCCCTCTTCCGAACGTGTCAGCAGCAGCGCTTCAACCCCTAGTGTGTTACGCAACCGGGTAACACGCGCTGCGAGATCCTCCTCGCTGGTCCAGCGTCCCACCACTTCACGCAGTTCGGCACGATTGGGGGTGATCATGCTGGCACCGGCGTAGCGCGCGTAATCATCACCTTTCGGGTCCACCAGTACGGGCTTGCCGTGCTCCCGCGCCAGACGGATCATTTCAGCGATATGCGTAAGCCCCCCTTTACCGTAGTCGGAAAGAATCAAGACATCGCAGGCCGCGATACGCTGCACAAATTCTGCCAGTTTGGATTGCAGCACCTCATGCGTTGGCGCATTCTCGAAATCGATCCGCAACAACTGCTGTTGCCGACCGAGCACGCGAAGTTTGACAGTAGTGTTGAGTTTCGCATCTTCGTGCAGACTGGCGTCGATATTCGATTCGGCCAGAAGACGAGCCAATGCCTGTCCTGCTTCATCGGCGCCAACAACCGACAGCAAAGACACTTGCGCACCCAGTGCCGAGATATTGCGCGCCACATTGGCCGCCCCGCCCGGGCGCTCTTCGATTTTCTCAACTTTGACTACAGGGACCGGCGCCTCGGGTGAAATGCGCGAAACATCGCCGAACCAGTAACGGTCGAGCATGACATCGCCAACGACCAGAATGCGCACGTGGCGCGTGTCAGGTGGTTTCATGATTCAGGGCCTCGGAGCGCTAGGGGTTTAGATCAAACTCTTCAGTGCGCTTGGGCGGGAAAGTTTCCCAACCACCACACGCCGGGCAACGCCAGTGGAACTGGCGCGCCTTGAAACCACAGTCATCGCAACGATAGCGGGCGACACGCCGCGTGTGATTGTGGATGAGGTTTTTCACTAGTTCAAGGTCGGCACGACGCTCCGGCGGCGCGAGCAAAATCTGTGCTTCGAGCAACTTGTCGAGCCCCAGCAGGGTCGGATTACGGCGCAATTCATTGCGCACCAGTGCGTAAGCGGCCTCCGGACCATTGATCGCGAGCTCGGCCTGGAATACGGTGTCGAGCAAGTCAATGGATGGGTGGCGCTCGAGATAACCGCGCAACAGTTCAACGCCAGCCGTTTCACGACCAAGTTCGCGGAATACCCCCATCATTTTCTCAGCCACCAGCGCCAGAAAAACCGGTGTTTGCTGTTCGATGGTCTGCCAGGCAATGAGCGCCGTCTCCAAGTTGGCGACGGATGCGGCTCCCGCCGTGCCGCCAGCGCCGACTTTTGTTTCCAGTTCCCCCAGCATCAGCGTCGCACGCACGCATTTGCGATTCGCGGCCAGCGCCGCCTCCAGTCGCTGACGTGCGGCATCGAGTCGCCCGTTGAGCAGGTCGGTTGCCGCCAGTTCGCAGTTGAATTCGGCGATTTCCTTCTGCCATAGATGCTCGGTATGACCCGGCATGGCCTCGGCAATCGCGATGGCTTTCTCCCATTCTTTCTCCTGCTGATAAATTTCCAGCAGATGACGTTTGGCTTCTTCGTCGCGGAGGGTGCCGCGCAACTTGTCGAAGATTTCTTCGGCACGATCGAGCAACCCGGCCTTCAGGTAGTCCTGCCCCAATTCCGAAAGCGCGTGCAGACGTTGCTCTTCGGAAAGCTGAGAGAGCGAAGCGTCACGATCGATCAAATGCTTATGTACCCGGATAGCGCGATCGGTCTCGCCGCGCCGGCGAAACAGGCTGCCCAGCGCGAAATGCAGTTCGATGGTTTCGGGGTCGATCCTGGCCGCTTCCAGAAAGGCCTCGATCGCCTTGTCCGGCTGCTCGTTGAGCAGGAAGTTCAGGCCGGTGAAGTAGGAGCGTGGCAGGGCGCGCGATTCATTCAGCAAGTGCTGGAGATCGATACGCGCCGCCAGCCAGCCGAGCACGAAAAATACTGGCAATACCAGCAACCACCACAGTTCGATTTCCATGCTGCTTGTCTGCCCTCTGCCCTATTGTGCGGGCAGTCTGGCTTCGACAGTGCCCCGATCAAGCTGGCGCTGCAAACTGCCGATGCGATGGCGTTGCCGGATCACTTGCGGCAACAGTGCCAGCAAACCCAGTACGACACCCGCCGCAACCGAGCTCAATACAACAAGAAACAAGGGAGCTTGCCAACTGGCATCGAAAAAGAAACGCAACTCGATATCGCTGCTGTTCTTGATGGCGAGCCCCAAGAATATGACAAAAAGGACTCCACGCAAGAACCAGATCAGCGCACTCATCACGGTTGGAATTTACTTGGCGATCTGATCGACGCGTTCACGCAGTTCCTTGCCGGCCTTGAAATGCGGCACGTACTTGGCCGGCACCTGCACCTTGGTTCCCGTTTTCGGGTTACGGCCGGTGCGTGGCGGTCGGTAGTTGAGCGAAAAGCTGCCGAAGCCGCGAATCTCGATACGATCGCCTTTGGCCAAAGCCTCGGACATCGCATCGAGCATCATCTTCACGGACAGATCGGCATCTTTTGCAACCAACTGCGGAAAGCGCTCCGCCAGACGCGCTATCAACTCTGACTTGGTCATGACAGAAACTTTCCGCGCCTGCTTATTGCTGGTTCATCTTGGCTTTCAACAAAGCGCCAAGATTGGTGGTGCCCGTTGCGGCAGAAGCCGAATCACTCGCCAGCTTTTGCATTGCTTCGCTCTGCTCAGCCTGATCCTTGGCCTTGATCGAGAGGTTGATCGAACGTGTCTTGCGATCGACGTTGATGATCAGCGACTCGATTGCTTCGCCGACCTTGAGGTGTTGGCTGAGATCTTCGATACGATCACGCGAGAACTCGGAGACACGCAGGTAACCTTCGACTTCGCCGCCCAACTCAATAACTGCACCGCGTGCATCGACACTCTTGACGGTGCCATTGACTAGGCTGTTCTTGTCGTGCGTGGCAATAAAGCTGGTGAAGGGGTCGCCATCAAGCTGCTTGACGCCAAGGGAAATACGCTCCTTCTCGACATCAATGGACAGCACGACTGCATCGACTTCGTCGCCCTTTTTGAAGTTCTGCTTGGCTTCTTCGCCGGTGGCAGACCAGGACAGGTCGGACAAATGCACCAGACCATCGATACCGCCGGGCAGGCCGATGAAGATGCCAAAGTCGGTGATCGACTTGATGGCGCCGCGCACCTTGTCGCCCTTCTTGTGGTTCATGGCGAAGTCATCCCACGGATTGGCCTGGCACTGCTTCATGCCGAGGCTGATACGGCGACGCTCTTCGTCGATTTCGAGAATCATTACTTCGACCTCGTCGCCCAGCTGGACAACCTTGGACGGGTGAATGTTCTTGTTGGTCCAGTCCATCTCGGAGACGTGCACCAGACCTTCGATGCCCTGCTCGATCTCGACGAATGAACCGTAATCGGTCAGATTGGTGACCTTGCCGAACAAGCGCGTGCCGGACGGGTAACGACGGGCGATTCCCACCCACGGATCTTCGCCCAACTGCTTCATGCCGAGGGAAACACGGTTCTTTTCCTGGTCGAACTTGAGCACCTTGGCGGTGACTTCGTCGCCGACGTTGAGCACTTC
>CAJBAP010000252.1 GCA_903950295.1 uncultured Rhodocyclaceae bacterium | reverse complement strand
CCGGGGGCTCCCCCGTCATCTGAATCGATTGCCGACATTCGATCCAGGCGTCGGCTCCCGGTAAAGTCGAATGGACGCCTTAGACTGAATGCTGCCTGTCAGGATTTGGCGCCGACTGAGTCTTCCGTGCCCTTTGTGGCATTATGCAATATGCTTTATCAATGTCGGCTAGCAGATGACGAAGTCGCCAACCACGTAACAGTGATGTACGCCTGCAGCTCGGTCACTCCGGCCATTAACGATCAATCAGGTACGGGGGATTGGCGAGGCTGACTTTCATCGTGCGCCGTCTCGCCAGAACCGACTTTCTGCGCTGGGCGAGGAGATGTTGCCACGGTTGTCACGCCACCGGGCAGAGGCATTGCGCCGGCTGCCAGTTGGTCATGTGAGCCAAAAAGGCTTCCTCCGCCATGGGTTTTCCATAGCGGTAGCCCTGGCCGATGCGATAGCCGAGCGCCCTGATCTGAATGCATTCCTCACAGCTTTCAATGCCCTCGGCGACCACCTTCTTGCCCATGCCGTCGGCCAGATGCCAGACGGACTTGGCGATGGCCCGGTTGTCGCGGCTGCTCTGGATGCCGCGCACGAAGCTCTGATCGAGCTTGAAGGTATCGAGCGGCAGCTTGCTGAGGGAACCGAGATTGGAATAGCCGGTGCCGAAGTCGTCAAGCGCCAGCGATACTCCCAGATCGACGATGCCGCCCAGGATGATGGCGGCGCTTTTCGCATCCTTGATGAAGATCGACTCTGTTACTTCGAGCTGCAACCGGGCGGGTTCGATGGCGGTGTTGGCCAACACATCCCTGACCTCGCCGACAAGGTCGCAGCGCACCAACTGCAGGGGGGAGACGTTGACGGCTACATGGAAATCCGCCGGCAGTGAACCATTCCAGCGCGCAAGTGCGCTGCAAGCCTCGGCGAGTACCCAGTTGCCGATCTTGGCGATGAGGTCGCTTCTTTCCGCCACCTGGATGAACTCGCCGGGTGGCACCAGCCCCCGCTGCGGATCGCGCCAGCGCACCAGCGCTTCGGCGCCGACGATATGCCGGCTGCGCAGGTCGAGCTTGGGCTGGTAGTGCAGTTCGAGTTCGCCGTTGCGGATGGCGGCATCAAGACGGGCTTCCATTTCGAGCTGCTTGTCCACGGCCAAGGCCATCCCGGAGGAAAAGAATCTGACGATGTTGCCGCCGGCCTGCTTGGCGGACAGCATCGCCCGGTTTGCCAGAATTATCAGGTCATCGAGCAGCAGGTTATCGGCCGGATAGGCGCTGACGCCGATGCTCGCGCCGATCTTGAACTTGTGCCCGGCGATTTCGATCGGCGTCTCGAGGGCTGCGAGCAGTTTGCCGGCAACGGCGCTGATATCCCCGCGCTCGGCGATATCCGGCAGCAGGCAGACGAACTCATCCCCGCCAAAGCGGGCCAGCGTGTCGTCCTCGCGCACCACCCCGGCAAAGCGTTGGGCCACGGCGGCGAGCACCTGGTCACCGATGTCGTGGCCGAGGCTGTCGTTGATCGAGTTGAAACGGTCGAGATCGATGAAGAGCACGGCCATGTTGCGCTCCGTGCGGTCGGCCCGGTGCATGGCCTGCTCGCCGCGATCGGCGAGCAATACCTTACTGGCCAGGCCGGTCAGCGAGTCGTGCATGACATGGCGCTTGATGTTTTCTTCGCGATAGTGTTGCTGCGTGATGTCGGTAAAGGCGGCCAGGTAATGGCTGACATTGCCGGCACTGTCGCGCAGGGCGTGGATGTCGGCCCACTCGAGGTATAGCGTGCCGTCCTTGCGCCGGTTCCAGAGTTCGCCACTCCAGGCATCCTTCTCCCGCAGAGCCTGCCACATCTGCTGGTAGAAGAGGGCGTTCTGGCGGCCGGAAGCGACCAGGCGCGGTGTCTGGCCGAGCGCCTCGGCCGGCGTGTAGCCGGTGATCATGGTGAAGGCGGGATTGACATACAGGATGCGCTGTTCGGTATCTGTCAGCAGCAGACCGTGCGGGAACTTCTCGACGATGCGTAGCGCCGCTTCGATGCCCGCGACATGGGGCGGGTCCACGCTGGCGGGTGGCTCAGCTTGCGCCGCGTTGGCAATCATTGGCATGCGGATCAGCACGATGCTGACGTCGTCATGCACGGCATAGCCGTGCACCGCGATGCGTTCGGTCAGCCGGTCGATCAGATGTTCGGTTCCGGCAGACGTCGCGGCGAGAATGCCATCCATGCCGAAGGAGT
>CAJBAP010000251.1 GCA_903950295.1 uncultured Rhodocyclaceae bacterium | reverse complement strand
GGCTCGCGTTGGTCTCTCGGCTCACGGGGTTCACGCGGTTCGCGTGTCTCGCGGGGCTCACGTCCTTCTTTGCTCTCGCGACCCTGTTCGTTACGCGGCGGACGGTTCTCACGACCTTCCTTGCCATCCTTGTTGTCGCGCGCCTCACGATTGCCGTCACGAGCTTTTTGTCCGCTAGTGCGATTAGTTCCTTCGGCGGCGGCATCGCGATTGCCATCACGGCCCGGACGCCCGTCTCTTCCTTCACGTCCACCGCGACTGCCTTCGCGCCCACCTCGACCACCATCACGGCCACCGCGGCCACCGTCACGTCCGCCGCGACCACCTTCACGGCGCTGCGCTTCCTTGGCCGTCGGGGTCGGTGCGACCGGAGCCGCTGGACTGCTGCTGAAAAAGCCAACGATACGGGCCCACAAACCCGGTTGGGCCGCTACCACTGGGGCAACTGCCGCAGCCGGCTGACGCGGCTCAACAATCGGTGCCGGCTGATCAGGCGTGATGCCACGAACGGCAGCTTCCACCTTGATCGGCTTGACTTCGTTCTTGGCCGACGGCGGCTGATAGGCGTTTTCCTCGGCGGCTTTTTCAGCCTTTTCGGCCAACTGATAACTGGCCAGTTGGACGCCTTCTTCGTTCAATTGATCGTGGCGCAGGCGCTCAATTTCGTGTGCTGGCGTTTCCAGATGACGGTTGGGCACAATCACCAGATTGACGTGGTGACGGGCTTCAATCTTGGCGATATCGACGCGCTTCTCATTGAGCAGGAAAGTGCCAACATCGACCGGAACCTGGCAATGGATGGCGCCGGTATTTTCCTTCATCGCCTCCTCTTCGAGGATGCGCAGAATATGCAGCGCGGCGGATTCGGTCGAACGGATGTGACCGGTGCCGGTACAACGCGGGCAGGTGATGTAGCTGGTCTCGGCGAGTGCCGGACGCAGGCGCTGACGTGACAATTCCATCAGGCCGAAGCGTGAAATCTTGCCGGTCTGCACACGTGCGCGATCGTGGCGCAGCGCATCACGCAAGCGGTTCTCGACTTCGCGCTGGTTCTTGCTCGACTCCATGTCGATGAAGTCGATCACGATCAGGCCGCCCAAGTCACGAAGACGCAACTGGCGGGCGATTTCGTCAGCGGCTTCGCAGTTGGTACGCAGCGCGGTTTCTTCGATATCGCTGCCACGGGTGGCACGACCGGAGTTGACGTCCACCGACACCAGCGCTTCGGTGTGATCAATCACGATGGCGCCGCCGGAAGGCAGTTGCACCGTGCGGGCGTAGGCCGATTCGATCTGGTGTTCGATCTGAAAGCGGCTGAACAGCGGGGCGTCGTCGCGATAGCGCTTCACGCGCGCAGCGTGCTCGGGCATCACGTGGGCCATGAACTGCTGGGCCTGCTCGTACACGTCGTCGGTGTCGATCAGGATGTCGCCGATGTCATGGTTGAAGTAGTCGCGAATCGCACGAATCACCAGGCTGGATTCCTGGTAAATCAGGAACGCGCCCTTGCCACCCTTGGCTGCGCC
>CAJBAP010000250.1 GCA_903950295.1 uncultured Rhodocyclaceae bacterium | reverse complement strand
TGATCGCCAACACCAACGACGACACCGCCTTCGCCCGCGTGGTGAATTTCCCCACGCGCGGCATCGGGGCACGCAGCATCGAACAACTGTCCGACGCCGCCCGCGCTGCCAGCAGCAGCCTGCATGCGGCCATTCCGCTCGTGTCGGGCGCCGGGGGAGCCAAGCTCGCCGCCTTCGCCACGCTGATCGTCAAGCTGCGCGACGCCGCGCACCTGCCGCTGCCCGAACTGGTCGAGCATGTACTCGATCTTTCCGGCCTGCGCACCCATTATCAGAACGAAAAGGAAGGCCAGGAACGTCTCGCCAACCTCGACGAACTGATCAATGCCGCCGCCGGCTTCGTTGCCGAGGAGGGTACGGTCGGGGAGGAAGGCGAACTGTCCGCCGATCTCATCGCCTTCCTCGCTCACGCCTCCCTCGAGGCCGGCGAACACCAGGCCGGTGAGGGCGACGACGCATTGCAACTGATGACCGTGCATTCCGCCAAGGGGCTGGAGTTCAACATCGTCTTCATCTGTGGTCTCGAGGAAGGTTTGTTCCCGCACGAAAATGCGTTGAACGAGGACAAGGGTCTGGAGGAAGAGCGCCGCCTGATGTACGTCGCCGTCACGCGCGCGCGGCAGCGGCTGTACATCTGCTTCGCGCAGACCCGCATGCTGCACGGCCAGATGCGCTACAACCTGCCCTCGCGCTTCGTCGATGAAATCCCCCCCGACCTGCTGAAATACCTCACGGCGCGTGCCGGCAAGGCAGGGTTTGCCGCACCCCATGCGGGGCATTTCATCCCGCCATCACCGACTTTTGGCAGCGCACCTCGCCCGCAACATGGTGATGGCTTGCGCATCGGCCAAAGCGTGACGCACGCCAAGTTCGGTCTCGGTGTCATCGTCAATGCCGAAGGCAACGGCGCCGATGCGCGCGTGCAGATCAATTTCGGCAACGCCGGCATGAAGTGGCTGGCACTTTCGGTCGCGAAACTGGAGCCCGCATGAAGATCAAAGCCAACGGCATCGACATCCATTACGAAATCTCCGGCAGCGGTCCGGTCATCGCGTTCGCCCACTCGCTGGGCAGTGACCTGTCGATCTGGGCGGCGCAAAAGTCGGCGCTGGCAGGACGGCACACGGTGCTGTGTTACGACATTCGCGGCCACGGGCAGACTTCAGCTACCTCTGGCGCCTACGATTTCGACATGCTGGCGAACGATGTCATCGCCCTGCTCGATGCATTGAAAATCGACACAGCGAGCTTCGTCGGCATTTCGCTCGGTGGCATGATTGGGCAGGCGCTGGTGCTCACTGCGCCAGAGCGACTGGAAAAACTAGTGCTCGCCG
Organism: uncultured Rhodocyclaceae bacterium; assembly: GCA_903950295.1. The sequence continues at coordinate 1,121 of CAJBAP010000250.1, read as the reverse complement.
ACACGACGAGCCGCTACCCGCCCGGGGCACAAGCCACCTGGCCGGAGCGCATCCGGCAGATCGAGTCAGCCGGGCTGGAACCACTGATTGCCCCCACGCTGGAACGCTGGTTCACTGCATCCTATCGGGCCGCGCATCCCGATGTAACGACACGTATCGGCAACCTCATCGGTACGACGCCCGTGGCGGGCTATGTCGGCTGCTGCCATGCCATCGCCGGTCTGGATTTCACCAACCGTCTCACGGTAGTTAAAACCCCAACGCTGGTACTGGTCGGCGACCAGGATGCCGGCACGCCGCCCGCAATGGCGCAGGAGATTGCCGCAGCGATACCTGGCGCGCGATTGGAGATCATCCCCGCTGCAGCGCATCTGTCGAACATCGAGCAGGCCGACGCTTTCAACCAGCGACTTGCCGATTTCCTGTAACTTACCGCAACCTGATTACCCAACTGGAGTTGACGATGCCTGGCTTGCTACCCAACGTGGATCCCGATGGTCTTCTCGAATACTCGGTGGTGTATACCGACCGCACCCTGAATCACATGTCGAAGGCATTTCAGGAAGTAATGCGCGACATCTCGGCCACCCTCAAGCGCGCCTACGGCGCCACCGCCGTGGCGATCGTACCGGGCGGCGGCACCTATGCCATGGAAGCCGTGGCACGCCAGTTTGCCGGCGGTCAGCAATGCCTGGTGCTGCGCAACGGCTGGTTCAGCTTCCGCTGGTCGCAGATTCTTGACATGGGTGCGTTCGCCGCCGGCACCACGGTGCTCAAGGCACAACGCACAGGAGAAGGATCGCAGGTTCCATTTGCGCCGGCACCACTCGACGAGGTGATCGCCACGATCCGCACGCAACGTCCCGGAATAGTGTTCGCACCGCACGTCGAAACCTCCTCCGGCATGCTGCTGCCTGACGACTATCTGCGCGCAGTAGCCAAGGCAGTTCGTGAAGTGGATGGCTTGTTCGTACTCGACAGCATCGCCTCGGGTGCGATTTGGGTTGATATGCGGGATGTCGGTATCGACGTGCTGATCAGCGCGCCGCAAAAAGGCTGGAGCGGCCCGGCCGGCGCCGGGTTTGTCATGCTCGGGGAGCGCGCACATGCGCGTATCGACG